>JAAZOQ010000358.1 GCA_012797695.1 Anaerolineaceae bacterium
CGTGCCTTTTGCTCGGCTTCCTGCGGATACACGTAAGCCGCCACGGCTTCGGCAAAATCTTCGAAGCGATTGAAATTGCGGTCAACTCCACACGGTGCCGGCGGCGAGCCCACCCGATACCAGAATGCCGGCTTTTCGGGCCAAAGCAGATGCAGCAGACCCACCGGGCCACTGCTTTGAGTGGACCATTTCATACGCAAGGATAACGTGCCCCACGAGGCTTTATCCCAGGCATGACCAATCTCATGCATCACCGTCCAGCGCGTCAACCCGGCCGGGTTGAGACGGATCAGATGTTGGGTGGTCAGCCCACCGTAGATCAAATGCTCCAGACGCATTTCCAGCCGGCGCAGCCA
The DNA here is from genome assembly GCA_012797695.1 of Anaerolineaceae bacterium. Lineage (GTDB taxonomy): Bacteria > Chloroflexota > Anaerolineae > Anaerolineales > Anaerolineaceae > UBA6107. The sequence continues at coordinate 357 of JAAZOQ010000358.1, forward strand.
CAGTGACCAGAAAGGAGGCACCAGACGAAAAGTTTCACAAAAATCATCCACTGCCCCTGAAAGTACTGCCAGCGACAAGGGATCCCATTCACCAGTCAAACGCAGGCCGAATTTCTCGGATAGGGAATGAACCGACTGTGTTTCCATAAAAATATTATACAATTTTCAGGTCGGCAGCGGAACATGGAGCCGCTCTCGCGAACTTGATAGCTTTTGCCAGTTCTGCGCCGTTAAGATTGCCTTACCTGGAGAAATTATGACCAAGGATGCTCACAAATTGAAGTTTTACGAACTCTCACTGGCCGAGAAGCGCCGGCAAATTGCCGCATTGGCCGAGTTGGACGACACCACCCTGGCCGCGCTGTGCGGCACTGATCCACTCAGCGCCGAGCAAGCCGATCACATGGTCGAAAACGCCATCGGCACTTACGCACTGCCGCTGGGAATCGCACAGAACTTTTGCGTCAATGGCCGTGACGTTTTGGTCCCGATGGTGATTGAAGAGCCCTCGGTCATCGCCGGGGCCTCTTTCATGGCCAGGCTGGCGCACGCCGGCGGCGGTTTTACTGCCACCAGCAATGACCCGGTTATGATCGGTCAGCTGCAATTACTCGAGATCAATGATCTCGCCAAGGCCCGCGACCGTATTCTTTCTTATAAAGAAGAACTGCTGCATGAGGCTGCCAGCATCGACCCGGTACTGGCTCGCCTCGGCGGTGGGCCGCGTGATCTGCAGGTGCGCATCATTTCAGAATCACCTGTTGGTCCCTTCCTGGTAGTCCATCTGCTCTACGACGTACGCGATGCCATGGGAGCCAATGCCATCAATACTGCCCTTGAAACTCTGGCCCCGCGTGTGGCCGCCATCAGCGGCGGACGGGTGCACCTGCGCATCCTTTCCAACCTGGCCGATCAGCGCCTCGCCAAAGCAGCCTGTACCATTCCTCTGGAGCAGCTGGCTTTCGCAGACTACAGTGCTGAAACTGTCCGCGACGGCATCATTGCTGCCTGGGCCTTTGCTGCTGCGGATCCCTACCGGGCCGCCACGCACAACAAAGGCATCATGAACGGTGTGGACGCAGTGGTGCTGGCCACGGGCAATGACTGGCGCGCGATAGAGGCCGGGGCCCACGCTTATGCCGCCCGCAGTGGACGCTACACCAGCCTGTCGACCTGGGGAAAAGACAGCGCGGGGAACCTTACCGGTACGCTCGAAATGCCCATGGCAGTAGGGATCGTCGGCGGAGCTACCCGGGTGCATCCCGGTGCGCAGGCCGGCTTGAAGTTAATGAAAGTGGAATCCGCGGCCGATCTGGCTAAGATCATTGTTTCCGTGGGGCTGGCACAAAACCTGGCCGCCCTGCGCGCCCTCGCAACTGAAGGCATCCAGCGCGGGCACATGGGGCTGCATGCCCGACAGATTGCCATTGCCGCCGGGGCCGCCCCTGATCAGGTCAACAAACTTGCCGAACAACTGGTTGCCGAAGGCGCCATCCGCGTCGACCGGGCAGCCGAGATCTTGAAAGAGTGGAGTCAACATCCAAATGGAAACTCAGACTAATTACGATGCTCATGCATTGATCCATCGTCCCAATCGCAAGGTGGGAATCGCCGGTTATGGCGCTTACGTGCCGCAATATCGTTTGCCCGGCAGCGAAATTGTCCACATCTGGGCAGGAGGCAAAGGCGGTTCACCAGTCAAGGAAAAAGCGGTGGCCGGCCTCGATGAGGACGTGATCACCATGTCGATCGAAGCGGCCCGCAACGCCCTGCTGCGCGCTCAAATCGATCCCTGTGAACTGCGCGCCGTGTGGGTTGGCTCCGAATCTCACCCTTATGCCGTCAAACCCAGCGGCACCATTGTGGCCGAAGCCATTGGTGCTTCCAACAGCATCCAGGCCGGCGACTGGGAATTTGCCTGCAAAGCCGGCAGTGAGGCGGTCGTTGCCGGCATCGCAATGGTGGGGGCCGGGATGGGCGATTATGCTCTGGCGATCGGCATGGATACTGCCCAGGGCAAACCTGGCGACGCTCTCGAATACACGGCTGCTTCCGGTGGGGCCGCCTACATTCTTGGCCCGGCTGAAAGCTCTCTGGTCGAGATCGAAGCCACCTATTCCTACGTTTCGGATACCCCCGATTTCTGGCGCCGCGCCGAGCAGAAATATCCTGAGCACGGGCAACGTTTTACCGGCGAGCCGGCGTATTTCCAGCACATCGAATCGGCCGCCCGCATCATGATGGAAGGCATGGGCACCCAACCGGGCGATTATACCTATGCCGTTTTCCACCAGCCCAACCCGAAATTCCCCATGAAGGCCGGCCACACTTTGGGCTTCACCCCTGAACAGATCAAGCCAGGCCTGCTCTGCCCGGTCATCGGCAACACCTATGCGGGTTCTTCCCTGATCGGCCTCAGCGCCGTGCTGGATATCGCCAAACCTGGCGACCGCATCCTCATGATCTCCTACGGCTCCGGCTCCGGCTCGGATGTTTTCTCGCTGCGCGTGACCGAACGCCTGCCTGAATGTCAGGCACTGGCCACCACCACAGCCCAGTACATTGCCCGCCGCGTCGAGATCGACTACGGCACCTACCTGCGCTTCCGCCACAACATCGCGATGAGATAGAGAGCCAAAATGACAGATGTGGTAATTGCAGGCATCGGGCAAATTCCCGTTGGCGAACACTGGGAGCTATCCCTGCGGCAGATGAGCACACGTGCCATCCGCGCCGCGCTGACAGATAGCGGCGGACTGGTTCCCCAGGCCCTTTACATTGGCAACGTTTTTTCATCGATCATCAGCCACCAGGCCAATTTAGGCGCGCTTCTGTCAGATTACGCCGGGCTGCGCGGCATCGAGTCTTACACGGTAGAAGCCGCCGGCGCCTCAGGCGGAGCCGCCCTGCGCATGGCTTATCTGGCCATCCTTTCCGGTTACGTCGACACGGCGTTGGTGCTGGGCGTCGAAAAATGGACCGATCAGGTAGGCACAGAACTCAATACTGCTGCGGCCACCACCATGGACTACGACTATGAATCCACTCCGGGGATGAGCATCACCGCCCAGGCGGGTTTGCTCATGCAGCGCTATCTGTACGAGTATCATCTCTCGCCAAACGCGCTGGCCGGGTTCCCCATACAGGCTCACGCTAACGCCATCCACAACCCCAATGCCATTTATCGTCGTGCGTTGAATCTCGATACATACGAAAAAGCCGAAAAGATCAGCGATCCGCTTAACCTTTACGATCAATCGCCTATGGCGGATGGAGCGGCTGCGCTGGTGCTCACCCGCCGCGAGCTGCTGCCCAAAGACTGGAATCGTCCGGTCGTGGGGGTTCTGGGCTCTTCAGTGAACATCGACACCCTGGCCTCACACGACCGTCCTGATCCGCTGGCCTTCGAAGCCGCCCGTCTTTCAGCCGAAGGCGCCTGCGCTCAGGCAGGCATCAAACCGGTTTATGCTGACATTTTCGAACTGGATGATTCTTACTCGATCTATGCCGCCCTCTCCCTCGAAGCCACCGGCTTTGCTGCACGCGGCAAAAGCCACGAAATGGCCGAAAGCGGACTTTTCGGCCCACAGGCCAAATTACCCATCCTCACCATGGGCGGCTGCAAAGCCCGCGGCAATCCACTCGGCGCTAAAGGGATCTATCAGGCCGTGGAAGCCGTCATGCAGCTCCGCGGTGAATGCGGGCCCAACCAGGTACCGGATGCCCGCGTTGCCATGATCCAGTGTCTAGGCGGCCCGGCCTCCACGGCCGTGACCCACGTGCTGCAAAGAATGTAAAAGAAACCCATCCAGAGCCCTCGAATGAGGGCTCTATTTTTGCATTTGACCCACCAAACTAGATTGCTATAATGAAAGCAGCCTTCTGATTATTCCCTCCGCCCATTGCAATCTCTCTCCCCCCTGGCATGCGAGGATCTGGACTGGAGCCTGAGAAAATGGTGGATGATCCCCTCTTTACCCGTGAAAATTTCAAACGTCTGCAAAAAGACCTGGCCCAGCGCGAAACGCAGCTGGCCATCATCAACAGCGTTCAGGAAGGCCTGGCCGCTCATCTTGAAGTACAGCAAATCTACAACCTGGTCGGCGATCGGGTACGCGAGATCACCAATGCTCAGGTGGTGATGATCTCGAACTACGATCGTGCCAGCAATACCATTGAGCATCGCTATGCCATCGAAAGCAACCAGCGCATCATCTACCCCGGCCGCCACCCCTGCGGCGGATTCCGCTCCCGCATCATCGAGAGCGGACAGCCTTATCTGGTGAATACTCACGTGGCCGAAGAAGCGGCCCGGATGGGGCAGCCCACCATCCCCGGTACGGTCACTCCCAAATCCTGGCTGGGAGTACCCATGTTCGTCGGCGGACAGGTTTCGGGAGTGCTCAGTCTGCAAAATCTCGACTATGAGAATGCCTTCAACAAAAGCGATATCCGTTTGCTGCAAACCCTGGCAAACTCAATGAGCGTTGCCCTCGAAAATGCCCGCCTGTGGGAAGAAGAACACCTTTACCGTCAGGCCCTCGAGCACGAATTCCAGATCGGCCGCAAAATTCAGACCGGCTTTCTGCCCGAAACTTTGCCTGAACTGAAAGGCTGGGAAATCGCCGCCCGGCTGCAGCCAGCTCGCGAAGTCGCCGGGGATTTCTACGACGTCTTTCCACTGCCCCACGGCAAACTCGCTCTCATTCTCGGCGACGTCTGTGATAAGGGGTTGGGCGCAGCACTCTTCATGACCCTGTTCCGCAGTTTGCTGCGCGCCGGGGCCAATATCAATTTCTATACCCGGCAGGAGGTCAAAACTGATCCTTCTGTCAACGATTGTCTTAAAAATGCCGTCCTGCTCACCAATAATTACATCGCTGAGACCCACGGAGAAACCGGCATGTTCGCCACCCTCTTCTTTGGTGTTCTCGATCCGAAAAATGGAACCCTCGCCTACATCAACGCCGGGCAGCAGCCCCCGGTGCTGCTCCACCCCGATTGCAGCGAATTGCCCCTGACACGGACCGGGCCGGCCATGGGGGTCTTCCCGGATATCGAATATGCTGTAGAACGGGTTACCCTCAAGACAGGTGACGTACTGCTGGCCTACACGGATGGTCTGACTGAGGCCACCAACCCGCAGGGAGAGCTTTTCGACCCACAGACCCTATGGAAACTCTTTGAGCCGGCTATTCCCCTGCAAACCTCACTCGACCAAATTCTCTGCGTTCATCAGGAATTCTCGCAGCTTGCCGTTCCACTGGACGATATTACCCTGCTGGCAATTGGTGGGAAATAAACCTCATCCCCTTCCCGTTTTCCGCCTATAATCAATGCGGTCAATATTTTCACTATCGAGGCAAATATGCATAACGAAACTTTGAAGATCATTCATGCGCGCCGCAGCATCCGCAAGTATCAGGCAAAGCCCATCAGCGACACCGAGATGGACGAGATCGTCGAAGCCGCCATCTACGCCCCCACCGGGATGAATCTGCAGGGCTGGCACTTCAGCGTCGTACAAAATGAAGCACTTCTGACCCGCATCCGCCGCACCATGAAAGAGAACATGCTCAACTCAGGCAACCCGGCTATGGTGGCCCGTGCCAGTGCGCCCGATTATGCCGCCTTTCATAATGCGCCTGCCATCATTTTCATCTCGGCGGATGCCGAATCACATTTTGCCCAAATCGACAGCGGGATTGCTGCCGAAAATATCTGCATTGCCGCTGAAAGCCTGAACATTGGCTCTTGCATTATGACCTCATCGGCCAACCTCTTTCTCAATGATGCCGACGGAGCCTTGAGCCGCGAGATCGGCATCCCCGCCGGTTATCGGCAGATCTGTGCCATCACTTTGGGCTACAAAGATGAAGCCCCGGCTGCCCCGGCACGCAAACCCTGGCTGGTCAATTACGTCAGATAATTCCTATGCTTACCCAACGCGATCTGACACGTTCTGAAACCGAACTGATCTGGCAAATCGACCGCAGCGAAGAGATCCGGGCAGTTTACCATTGCCAAGCTGATCAATGGGTACTCCAGCCAGAGGAATATCACCTGCACGGCTGGCCGGCAGGCGAACCGGAAAAGTATGCTTCGCTGCTGCTGGAGAGTTTCGACCGTGGGGGGTGGTTCCACGCCTTCTTTGATGAAGACAAGTTTGTGGCGGCAGCAGTGCTTGATCATCGTCTCTTCGGGGAGCGCCGGGACATGCTGCAGTTGATCATCCTGCAGGTGGGCAATGGCTACCGCGGCACCGGGTTAGGGAAAACTCTCTTCACCCTCGCCAAAGCCAAAACCCGCGAATGGGGCGGCAAATGGATGTACATCTCCGCCACCCCCTCTGAGCACACCATTGCTTTTTATCGCTCGCAAGGGGCCATCCTTGCATCTCCCCCTGACCCCCAATTATTCGAGTTCGAGCCTGAAGACATGCACATGATTTGCGCGGTGTGATTCACCCTAAAGCGATTTGAAGAAGCAGAAAGATTTTTTCTTTCTGCTTCTTTTTATTTCATTCAGAAAACGTTATACAAAGTTAGACAATTCAGACTGTTTATGCGAAAATAGTCATATATAAAAACAGGCGGAAAATATGAAACCCAAACTTTTGAATTTCAATGACCAAGCTCCTGATCTGGTATTAAAAAATACTCAAGGCGCTGAATTAACCCTTTCTTCTTTCTGGAAAGAAAAACCTTTGTTGTTGGCATTCTCACGCCATTTTGGCTGTACGCAGTGCAAAGAAATGCTGGCAGAACTGGTTGCTGGTCGAGAGCGCATTTTCGCAGAAGGCTTAGAAATTGTAGTTGTCACTCAAGGAAACCCAGAGATGACAGCCTCTTTCGCCAGGGAATTTGCTCCTGGCCTGATCTGTCTTTCTGACCCAGAACGAAAAGCCTATCGCGCTTATCGATTGGAACGCGGAAATCTTTTTCAAACTTTCTTGAACCTGAGCGTCTGGAAAGCCATTGCCCGCGCTCGTCGCAAAGGGTTAGCGGTAGAAATGCCGCCTGAAGGTCAAGACGCCATGCAAATGTCTGGGATATTCGTTATCAGTTGTGATGGAAAAATCGAATTACCTTACTACTACGATACCATTGCCGACCATCCAGAATTGGACCTCCTGTTGAGTGGGGTTCTCTCCACCAGTTGGGATGCCTCATTCAACGGTCCGGTTGGGAAACAAAACGCAAATTTACAGAACAGGAGTGGGAAAAATGAATAAGAAATTTTTGCTGATTTTAGTGCTGGGGATAGCCGCGCTTTCTCTGGCTGCTTGCAATTCGACTCAAGATGTTCAGGCAAATGCCACCCCAACATCTGCTGCAACTCTGATCGTGGAAGGGAAGCTTTTACCAGTGAAAGCACTGGATGAAAGCTTCTCGGTCTCGGGTCGGGTGGATAAAGTATTGGTTCAGGATGGACAGCAGGTGCAAACTGGTGATGTTCTGGTACAACTTGAAAACACTGCCGCCGCCCAGCTAGCCCTGGCCCAGGCCCAGCAAGATGAACTGGAAGCCCAACAAGCACTGGATGAAATTCAAAGCTCCACTGCCGCTAGTGCACAGGCCGAACTGGCTCTGACTCAGGCGCAATCTGCCTATAATACTGCGCTTGCGAATTACAACAACCGCAATAATACTCAAGGCACCACTGATATGATCGCGGCTACTCGTGCCCGTTTGACATTGTTGGATAATCAGATCGGTGATCTGGAAGACACCTATAAAGCTCAGGGAGAGCTTTCAGACTCTGATCCCAAAAAAGCACAAACCCTGCAGGCCCTGTCACAGGCCCGAATCGATCGTGACAATATCAAAAAGCTGCTTGATTATTATCAGCAGAACCCAGATGCCCTCGACGTACAGACTCTCAAGGCTAAACTTGATCTAGCGAAAGCCGATCTCGAAGATGCCAAACGCGTCTTTGAACGTATGCAGAACGGCATTGATCCCAATCAACTAGCAGCAGCCCAGGCTCGTCTGAAAACCGCCCAGGCCGCAGTCGTAAACGCTCAGGCTTCTCTAAATGCATTGCAATTAACTGCGGGTATGTCGGGGACTGTCATCGATACCAATGTCATCCCCGGGCAGCAGGTGACTGCCGGACAAACTCTTCTTTCTCTGGCCGATACCTCTATATGGATAGTGGAGACCGATAATTTGACCGAAACGGATGTCGTGAATATCAAAGAAGGGCAAAACGTGGAGGTCATTCTGGATGCCCTGCCCAATGTGGCTTTGAAAGGAAGGGTCACCCATATCAACAATCGTTTTGAAGAGGTCCGTGGGGACGTAACTTACACTGTTACCATTACCCTGACCGAAACGGACCCGCGGATGCGCTGGGGAATGACCGCCTCCGTACGTTTCTTGCAATAGTGGGGAAGAAGGTTGAACATGAAACAAACATTTTCCATCTCAGCCTATCTCGCTGTAAAGGAAGTCTGGCGTAATCGCGGTCGCTTTCTGCTGGTCAGTCTGGTAATAGCTCTCATCACTCTGCTGGTTCTTTTTATTGCCGCGTTAGGAGAAGGCCTTGGCAACGGCAATCGCGAATATATTTCCAAATTAGATGGACAGTTGATCGTTTATCAGGCGAAATCAGATTTCTTGATCTCCGCCAGCCGGTTGGCTCCAAATCAACTCGCTGCCGTCAAACGGGTAGAGGGGGTTGCTGATGCAGGCATGATCGGAACTTCCAGCGCTAACCTTGTCTTGCCAGCCGGGGAAAGTTCTTTAAAAGTTGCCTTGATCGGCGTACAGCCGGGCCATGTCGGTGAACCCAGGGTCATGCAGGGGAATCCGCTCAGTACCGACCTCAGTAAAGAAGCAATTCTGGATAAGAACACCGCCATCCGCAGCGGTTTGAAAATAGGCGATACCCTGACTCTGCGTGTCACCCAAGGCACAAAAGACGAGTTTTATTCTCTCAAAGTCGTTGGCATCAGTGATGGTGAACAATACTCCCTGCAGCCAGCTATTTTTATCCCCTTCTACACCTGGGACCGTGTTCGCCCCAAGTCAGATGCCGAGCTCAACAGTTCGAATCCGGTTGCCAACGTCATTGTCGTCAAACTGGAAAATCCCAGCCAGATTACAAACGTATCCAGTCAAATCCTCGATCAAGTCAATAATGTGGACGTTGCTACCATCAGTGAAGCCATTCAGGCCCTTCCTGGATACTCTGCTCAACAGAGCACTTTGAATACTCAAGGAGCTTTTACCCTCTTTATTGGGGTTCTGGTCATCGGTGGTTTCTTCCAGATCCAAATCCTGCAGAAAGTAGCCCAAATTGGCGTGCTGAAAGCGATCGGCACTGCCGATCCAGTCATTGGCTTGGCATCCGTCATCCAGATCCTTGTCATCACCGTGATCGGGGTTGTCATTGGCGGTTTACTGACCTTTCTGTTCTCGCTTACTTTTCCGCCGACGGTACCGATTGTCTTTAATGGGGCGACCTCAGCCATTGCCATCATTGCCTTGTTGTTGATCGGCCCGCTGGGAGGCCTGGTTTCTATCCGTTACGCGGTACGGATCGAACCACTGAAAGCACTGGGGTTAGCGGCATGAACACATCATCCGTGAACTCTTATGCACTTGAAACCCGTCACGTGATCAAAACCTACGCCGTCGATTCGGGTACCATTCATGCCGTGGATGACGTCTCACTGCAAGTTCATTCTGGGGAATTTGTTGCTCTGGTCGGTCCCAGCGGATCAGGCAAGACAACCATGCTGTCCATCCTGGCGGCACTGCTCAAACCCACAGAGGGCAACGTACTGCTGGATGGAATCGATCTGGCCGGTATGAATGAAAAAGAACGGGTTACCTTGCGCCGGGAGAAAATCGGCTTTACTTTCCAGGCCAATAATCTGGTGCCCTACTTAAGCGCGCTCGAAAATGTGGAACTGATGCTGCGCCTGAACGGCCGTTTCGACAAAACTGGCCGCCTGCGCGCTCAAGAACTGCTGGCCCGTCTGGGGCTGGCTGAGCGGATGAATAATCTGCCAGGGCAAATGTCGGGTGGACAGCAACAGCGAGTTGCCATCGCTCGTGCCCTGATCCACAACCCCAGTCTGGTACTGGCCGATGAGCCTACCGCCAGTCTGGATACAGAACGTGCCTATCAAGTTGTCGAAACTTTTGCCAATCTGATTCACGAGCAGGGGCGCGCCGGTATCATGGTCACCCACGATCTGCGCATGGTCGAGTTTGTCGACCGAGTACTGCAAATGCGCGATGGCAAATTAATTGCCTCTTATGAAACTCACGAAGAGATCATGCAATTGGTCAACGGCAATCGTCATTAATGAGTAGTCGCACACAGTACAACAACGGTCTTTCCTGACGGTTTTCTGAGAGGGTAAGCCTTGAATCCCTCCAGAAAACCCGGTACTATAAGAGAAAGGAGAGACAGCCATGACCACTTCATCTGAAAATCAAACCATGATCCAGAAGATTGGCCAGATCGCTGTACCGGTCACCGACCTGCAGCGTGCCGTGGAATTCTACCGCGATGCCCTGGAACTGCCCTTCCTCTTTCAGGCGCCGCCTGGGCTGGCTTTCTTCTCCTGCGGAGAAGTGCGCCTCCTCCTCGATGCCGCCGTTGAACCCACCACCGAGCGCTGCAGTTCGATCATTTACTTTCAGGTTGAAAAGATCTACGCCGCCTGCAAAAAGATCGAAAGCCATGGGGTTGTGCTGGAACAACCGCCGCATCTGATCGCCCATATGGGCACGCACGACCTGTGGATGGCCTTCTTCCGCGATCCGGATGGTAACCTGCTCGGCCTGATGTGCGAGGTCACCCCAGATTCCACCCCCGCTTAGGCAACCCACTTAACCCTCATCAGAGAAGTCAAGGAGTCTTTTTATGGAAGTCGATGTTCAGTTTCGTCCCTCGTATTCTTTAGCTGTAGTGAAACTCATGCCCAGCGAGCGTATTCGCGCCGACTCTGGAGCAATGGTCAGCCATTCTGCCAGTGTTGCCATCGAGACCAAGGCCGAAGGGGGATTTCTTAAATCATTGGGCCGCGCCGTTCTGGGCGGAGAATCCTTCTTTCAGAATTTCTGGAAAGCCGGCCCCAGCGGGGGCGAGGTTACCCTGGCCCCAGATCTGCCCGGGGATATTGTGACCATCCAGATGGCCGGGCAGGCACTGCTCATCCAATCTGGCTCCTATCTGGCCTCAGAAGACGGTATTGATCTCTCGACC
>JAAZOQ010000359.1 GCA_012797695.1 Anaerolineaceae bacterium
AAAAAGCTCGTGTTCAGCGTTTGGTCGATGCCCTATCCGATTGGAGCGGTCGCTCTCCAGCGAAAACTCCTCCTGTCTTGCCAGCGGCTGAGTCTCCGCGCCCCATCGAACGCCCGGCAGCAGCTCCAGTTGCGCCGGCAGCGGCTGCTTCGAGTCTGACCGCCTTTACTGCGCCGGCACAGTTGGATGCAGCCGAGCCAGCAGCAGCCAAGAAAGAACCGCAGACCATCGTTGAGCAGATCAATGATCTCGTTGAAAAGATGGCCTCGAATCTTTCGGAGCGGGAACGCAGTGTGCACCTGACCGATAATGGCCACCAGGGAGTGACTGTCTGGGTGGGGCTGGAAAAATTCAATAGCGTGGATGATGTGCCCTATCCAGAGGTGCAGGGACTGATCAAGGCGGCTGTGGCCCGTTGGGAAGCGGACGCTGTGCAGCAGCCCAAGGAAGAGTAATTTTCCCCGAGAAATTTTAAAAAGAGAACCGCTCTGCGAAACGAACGAAGCAGAGCGGTTTTTTACAGGTAATCGCGTAACTGGCGCGAACGGCGGGGATGGCGCAGGCGGCGCAGGGCCTTGCTCTCGATCTGGCGGATGCGCTCGCGGGTCAGACCAAATTTGTCGCCCACTTCTTCGAGAGTGTAGTTGTGTCCATTTTCCAGCCCAAAGCGCAGGCGCAGGATGCGCGCCTCACGCGGCGGCAGGGTATCGAGTACTTCCTCGATTTTGTCACGCAGCAGTTTGGTGTAAGTGCTTTCGATGGGGCTGGGTGTGAGCTGGTCCTCAACGAATTGCCCTAGCTCGGAATCCTCTTCATCATCGTTGATTGGGCTTTCCAGCGAAAGCGGCAGCCACGACACACGCATCATCCATTCTACTTTGCTGTTGGGCACGTCCAACTTTTCGGCCAGTTCCTCAGTGGTTGGGGCGCGTCCCAGCTCTTGCTCCATCTCGTGGGTGAGCTTGTAGAGCTGGCGGATGCGGTCCACCATGTGCACTGGCACGCGGATGGTGCGTCCCTGGTCGGCAATGGAACGGGTGATGGTCTGCCGGATCCACCAGGTGGCATAGGTCGAGAAGCGGAATCCGCGATGGTAGTCGAACTTTTCGACGGCTTTCATCAATCCCAGGTTGCCTTCCTGAATGAGGTCGAGGAAGGGAACTCCCCGCCCCATGTAGCGCTTGGCAACGCTGACCACCAGACGGGTGTTAGCTTTGATGAGGTGTTCGCGTGCTACGATGCCATCGTCGATGGCGTTGAGCAGCTCGTGGCGTTGCTCTGCAGACAGGGTATCTTCTGAAGCAGCCAGATCGGCCTTGCATTTGCGCCCCAGTTCGATGCGTTTGGCGATGCTGAGCTCTTCTTCCATATTCAGCAGGGGCACACGCGACATTTCTTTCAGATACAGGCCGATGGTATCGTCGCTCGAAATGGATTCCAGGTTCGAGTAGCTGTCGAATTCATCAGCACCGTCGCGGGCATCACTGTCAAAGCTCTCGAAATCGTTGTCATTGTCGAGAAGTTCCACGCCGCGGCGACGCAAAGCCACCACCACCGCTTCGATGTGTTCCGCGTCCTGCGAGACGTCTGGATAGAACTCCATCAGATCTTCGGTGGTGAGATAGCCCTGCACGTCTGCTTTTTCGAGCAGCATGCCCAAAATTTCAGCGTTTCGCTTTCGCCTTCCAGGATTCGCCATCAGCGAACCTCCTCAATATTTATGAAAGCGTTCCGAGATATTTCTCTTGACGAGCGATTGTTCCTTACTCGATCGTGATGCGTGCCTGATGCTCACAGGTTCTCAGATTCAGGTTTTCTCCGCAAACCGTACATAACCCCTGACAATCTGGTTTGCATAATGGTTTGATCGGGTATTCCAGCATCAAATATTCGCGAACGACTGGACCTAGATCGATGTTGCCGTCATCCGGGACGAACAATCCCGATTCGGTAAAATCGACGTTCTTATACGCATATACTTCTTCAAATTCGGTTTTCAGCGCCTGATCGTAAGGCTCCAGGCAACGGACACATTCGAGCGAGGCAACCGCCTGGAATTTTCCTTCTACAAGAAGTCCTTGAGGTGTCCGAGAGATGTGAACTCCCCCTGCAAATTGTTGAACGTTGAAATCGGGTGGGAGATGAAGCTCCGGAAAATCGAAGTGAATATCGCGGAAACTTCCGATAGGTTCGTTATGCAGGAACCCAACATTTATCTTTAAGGGGTAACGTTGACTGGCCAAGTGACTTTATCGGTAACCAAGATATAATTCTAATGACAAAATTATAGCATAGCGAAATATTGAAGTCAACTTATTATCATATTTATCATATAAATTGAGGAAATTATGAAGCTGCTCATCGCTACCACCAATCACGGGAAGATACTCGAACTGGCCGATCTGCTCAAAGAATTGCCTTGTGAGATCCTGACTCCGGCGGATCTGAGCCTTTCCCTGGAAGTTGAAGAAAGCGGCACAACTTACGCTGAAAACGCTGCTCTCAAGGCAGAGGCTTTCCAGCGCGCCAGCGGTCTGGTGACTCTGGCAGATGATACAGGCCTTGAAGTCGATGCTCTGAACGGACGTCCGGGGGTGTATTCGGCACGCTACGTCGATCATCCCGGGGCTACCGATGCGGATCGCCGGGCCAAGCTGTTGGGTGAACTGGCTGCCTTCCCCGCGCCGTGGACGGCGCATTTTCATTGTACTGTAGCGGTGGCCGGGCTGAGTGCACAGACGCTGCTCTTCAATGGAGACTTGTATGGTGAGGTGGTCACTGAAGAAAACGGTGACTACGGCTTTGGCTACGACCGCATTTTCTACGTTCCCGAAATGGAGAAAACTCTGGCTGCCTGCAACATGGAAGAGAAGAATCGCATCAGCCATCGGGCACTGGCCGTAAAGGCGGCTCTGGCTGAACTGTACCTCCATTGCCGCTGATGGGTTCTGTTGATCGAAGTTTGCTTCAGTCAGTCACCGGGATGCCTTGTTGGGTGAGCCAGGCTTTTACTCTTTCTTGGATTGCGTCGCGGACCTGACGAAATTTCGCCAGTTTCTGTTCTTCTGTACCCACGAATTGAGCGGGATCTTCAAATGACCAGTGCAACCGCTGATTGACCCCGGGCCAGACGGTGGGGCAATTCTTATCTGCATCGTCACAGACGGTGATCAGGTAATCAAAATGAGTTTTTCCCAGATAAACTTCGACCCCCTTGGATCGTTGCTCGGACAGGTCAAAACCAATTTCTTCCATGACGGCGAGGGTGAGTGGATTAATGGGCTTGGGCTCTAAGCCAGCGCTATGAGCTTCGAAACGATCCCCGGCGTAGTATCTTAAAAAGACTTCGGCCATCTGACTGCGGGCAGAGTTCCCCGTACAGAGAAACAGAACGCGAGTTTTATCCATTTCAGACTCCTTTACCATTAAAGAATCGAAAAATTACCTATCTTACCTTAGCAGAATTCGATTAACAAGGGGTTAAGGGAGTGTTACGATCAGGTAAAGGAAGCAGAGGCAGAAAATCACTCTTTTGCTGATTCAGGCGGCTTTTCGAGCCCCAACGCCTGAGCCTGTGCTTTGCGCCAGCGCGCGACCCGTTCGGAGACTTCGGCTTCATAACCCTGATCAGAAGGTGCGTAAAAGGTTTTGCCCAACTGGTTGGTGGGCAGGTATTGCTGGCCGGTGAAATGCTCCGGGAAGGAGTGGGGGTACTGGTAGCCCTGCCCGTGGCCAAACCCTTTGGCATCGCGGCTGGCATCCATCAAGTGGGTGGGTACCGGGCCGGCGCCATTTTTTTCGATCTCTTCGCGGACGGCAAAGAAAGCCCCGGCCGAATTGGATTTGGGCGCGGTGGCCAGGTACAGGGTGGCTTCCACGATGGGGTAAATTCCTTCGGGCATTCCAATGTATTCGAAAGCGTAAGCGGCGGCTGCGGCAACCTGAATCCCCTGCGGATCGGCCAGGCCGATGTCTTCGCCGGAAAGCACGATCAGGCGGCGCAGAATGAAGCGCGGATCCTCGCCGGCCAGGATCATTTTGGCCAGCCAGTAAAGCGCTGCATCCGGGTCGGAACCGCGCACCGATTTGATGAAGGCAGAAATGGTATCGTAATGCGCGTCTCCCATGCGGTCGTAGAGCAGAGCACGGCGCTGGATTGATTCTTGAGCGATGTCGAGGGTAATGTGAATACGGCCGCTGGCATCTGGCGCGGTGGATTCCACAGCCAGTTCGACCGCGTTGAGCAGGTTGCGGGCATCTCCGCCAGCAACCGCGGCCAGGTGGTGGCGGGCATCTTCATCCATCACGACATTTTTCTTGCCGTAGCCCAGGTCCGGGTCGGTCAGCGCGCGGTTGAGGATCACCAGCATGTGTTCTTCGTTGAGCGGTTGTAACTGGAAGATGCGCGAGCGCGAGACCAGCGCCGGGATGACGTCGAAGTAAGGGTTCTCGGTGGTTGCCCCGATCAAAGTGACCATGCCGCTTTCGACGTGCGGCAGCAAGGCGTCTTGTTGGGCCCGGTTCCAGCGGTGGACTTCATCCACAAAGAGAATGGTGCGCCGCCGGTAGAGTTTGCGCCGTTCGGTGGCATCAGCAATCACTTTGCGCAGTTCGGCAACCCCAGCCAGCACAGCCGAAATGCTCACGAATTCCGCTTGAGTGTGGGCCGCAATCAAACGCGCCAGTGTGGTTTTGCCTGTGCCTGGCGGGCCAGTGAAGATGATCGATGAGAACAGGCGGTCGGCCATGATGGCGCGGCGCAGCAGCTTGCCTTCGCCAATGATGTGTTCCTGCCCAACGAATTCGTCCAGCGTGCGCGGGCGCAGACGGGCAGCCAGCGGCGCGGAATGTTCCAGATCAGATTGCATGGCGTGTTCGAATAGATCCATGTTTCGATTGTAGCATAAAAGTCTTGTTTTAGAACATATTTCCGATATAATTAAAGAATCCAGACCCGTTGGAGGAAAAATGAATCAGAAGGATGCTTTTCTGTCGTTTTTGCTGCGCGCCAAACAAAATACCTATGCTTCCGGGGCAGCTCCAGGGCTGCCTTCTCGCATCCATTCTCACGATCTCCGTTATCAGGAAGGTGACTTCCTTTATCTGGATACTTACCTGGGCGGTTTTTACTTCATTGGGGAAGAAGCGGTCTGGCTGCGGGAGGTTCCGTGCTGGGGCATGAATTATTATGGAAAGATGCTGGTGCCTGAAATCCCTGCCGGTTTCAGTGATTTTCTCAAGGCCATGCTGATGAAAGGGGATGAGCAGAATCCTTTCCGCGGCCCTGCTGCGGGGAGTGAAGGCGAGTTTGCCTATCACTGTGAGTGGCAGGGGAATCTGCAGAGATTTACCGGTTATGAGATAATTTTTCTCAAAGAGAAACCAATTTACCGTCTCGAATTTCACGGTGGAGAAATCAAGGATTGAAGATGATCGAGATTCCGTTATATCAGGTGGATGCGTTTACCGATGTCCCGTTTCATGGCAATCCTGCCGGGGTATGCCTGCTGCCGGCGCCGCGTTCCGCGGAGTGGATGCTCCAGGTAGCAGCCGAGATGAATCTTTCTGAGACGGCCTTCCTGGTCAAGCAATCGGAGGGGTTCGACCTGCGCTGGTTCACCCCCACTGTCGAGATCGAGCTGTGTGGGCACGCTACCCTGGCTTCTGCCCATGTTTTATATGAAAAGAGGATCGCTGCTCCCGGGGACACCCTGCAGTTCCACACCTTATCGGGGGTGCTGCGGGCGACACAGTCGCAAGGCTGGGTACAGCTGGATTTTCCGGCGCGCAAGCTGATCCCCTGCAGCGAGAATGAGATTGTTTCGGCTGCGTTACAGTTGGTCCCCGAAGAGTGTTATCAGAGCGGCGAGAATTTGCTGTACGTTCTTGAGGACGAATCCGCGGTGCGCCATCTGGCCCCTGATTTTGGTGCTCTGGCGCGGGCTCCTTTTCATGGCATTATTGTGACTGCGCCAGCCAACGGCGGGAAATTTGATTTTGTCTCGCGTTTCTTTGCTCCGGCCATTGGTATTAATGAAGACCCTGTCACGGGTTCCTCGCATTGCACGTTGGCCCCTTACTGGCAGGAGCGGTTGCATAAAGATTATCTGCAGGCGTACCAGGCCTCCTCGCGCGGCGGGGAACTGGCCGTTCATGCCAGCGGCGAGCGGGTCTACATCAGCGGGCAGGCCGTGACGGTCTTCGAAACCAGATTGCGAGCCGACTGATGCATGATGTTGTGGTGATTGGCAACGTGGGCATCGATACCAACGTATATCTCCCGGGGCAGGAGATCGATTTTACGGTGGAGGCGAATTTCACCGAGAACGTCGATTGTATCGGTCAGGCCGGGGGCTACGCCAGCCGGACATATGCTAATTTGGGCTACGCAACGGCTTTCATCGGTGCGATTGGCGAGGATGCCGCCGGCCGCTGGATCCGGGAGACTTTTGCCCGCGAGCAGATCAACCTGGAGGGCATTTTTATTGATCCGGCAGGCACCAGCCGCAGCATCAATTTTATGTACCCGGATGGGCGGCGAAAGAATTTCTATGATGGCAAGAGTCACATGACCCTGCAGCCGCCGCTCGCAGAATGTCAGCGGATCTTGCAGGGGGCGCGGCTGGCCCACTTTAATATTCCCAACTGGGCCCGCCAGTTGCTGCCCCTCGCCCGGCAGAAGCATGTTCCTGTCGCGGTTGATCTGCAGGATGTGATCGATCTCCATGATCCTTATCGGCAGGATTTCATTGAGCAGGCGGATTTTATCTTCTTTTCGGCCGCCAATCAGGCGGACCCCGCTGCCGTTGTCGCGGCATTGCTGCAGCGCCGACCTCAGGCGGTGGTCATCAGCGGCATGGGCGAAAAGGGTGCTATGTTAGGCACGAGTGCGCAGGGCATCCAGACCTTTCCGCCGTTCTCATTGGCCGAGCCAGTTATCGATACGAATGGCGCCGGCGATTCGCTGGCGGCTGGTTTTCTCAGCGCTTACGTGCTGGATGGTCTGCCCCTTACCGAGGCGGTTTTGCGGGGACAGGTCGCAGCTCGTCACTGCTGCACTCAGCGTGGCAGCAGCGACCATCTCATTGACCGCGAATTATTGGGCCGTTACCTGAACGGCTGAAAATCAGAAGGGTGACAGAGTGCCTATTCCCGATCGGGTTCGCTTCATTAACAAGCGATTTACCAATCATCTCACCGCTGGTTGGGCTGGCAAACGATTTAGCCCCATTGCGCTGGTTTTGCATATCGGGCGCAAAAGCGGTTGTTTATACCGTACTCCCGTGTTGACCGTGGAGCGAGCGGATCGCTTCGTCTTTGCGCTTACTTATGGCGACCGCGTTGATTGGTATCAGAACGTGCTGGCCGCCGGGGGTTGTGATCTGCTTTGGCAGGGCAAGAAATTTCATTTACAGCATCCGCAGCAGATTCCGCCGCAGGAGGGGTTACGCGAGTTTCCTTTTCCGCAGCGAGGAGTATTGAAGTGGTTGCACATTGCTGTTTTTTTGCACTGACAAAAATAGCCCAGAATTAAGGGAAAATTGGTTGGATAGAACAGAAAATCCTTGACGGATAAGCGGGGTTTTGATATAACCAAACAGCTTGCTGAAATCGGAAACTTTCGCGAAGCTCAAAAGAATACCTTGCCTTTGCCGAATAGCTTTGGTATAATTTTGCACGCAATCTAGGAATCTTAAAAATTGACGCGCCGACATAGCTCAATCGGCAGAGCAACCGCCTTGTAAGTGGTAGGTTATGGGTTCGATTCCCATTGTCGGCTCAGTTGCAGGTTGGTGAGTGGGTTCCATCACAGATGAGCTCACTTGCGAACCGACAACGGTTTCGAAATGGACGGTTACCCAAGTGGCCAACGGGGACTGACTGTAAATCAGTTGGCGACACGCCTTCGGAGGTTCGAATCCTTCACCGTCCACCTGTAGGGGTCATGAATGTGTCCCCTCAGCGGCAAGCCCTCATAGCTCAGTTGGTAGAGCGCGCCCTTGGTAAGGGCGAGGTCATGGGTTCAATTCCCATTGAGGGCTCTAGATGCCGGAAATAATTTGAAAAAGGTTTAAGGAGAGGAATCATGGCCAAGCAAAAGTTTGAA
>JAAZOQ010000360.1 GCA_012797695.1 Anaerolineaceae bacterium
ACGATACCCGGCTGGTTCTGAATCACACCCAGCTCCCGGATGGACAAAAAGAGCAGTACGAGAAAGGTTGGCAAGATTATTATTTCACGCCCATGCGCAGTTACTTTCAGCCGCGGAATCGCTAACGAGGCAATATGCGTTTTCTGGTCATTCTTTTCACCGGCACCGGTATTCTGCTCGCCCTGTTTTCGCTGCCCATGATCGCCCGCAAGATCAAGCCCAATCCATTTTATGGCTACCGGGTACGTAAAACGCTGGAAAATCCTGAGATCTGGTACGACGCCAACGAATACAGCGGCCGGCAGCTTTTCGTGGCCGGAGCATTGATCGCTGTTTCATCGATGGTCCTCCCCTTCTTGCCCGGAATGAGTCTATCGCTGTACTCTGGCTTGGGCGGCCTTATAAACTTAATCTTTCTGATCATCGCGTTCATTCGCAGTTCTGTCTATTTGAAAGATCTTTAAAAGAAAACTCCCGAGAGTTGACCTCCCGGGAGCCATTCTTTAACTTTGCGGTGACTCTGTCTTCTTGTGGAAGATATCGCCAGGCTTCCAGGGCGTACCCAACCAGCGCAAGGCAAAGCGGTCCAGCCCCCAGTAACCAGCTGTCTTCCAGGCCAGCATCAACAAGACTGCCAGCAAGAAAAGCATCGGGTTTGTGCTGGTGGTTCCCGCCAGCATGTAATTGAAGTTCATCAGTCCGCCAAAGAAAGCGGCAATGCCAACAAAAATACCCAGTATCAAGGCAATTCCCACCAGCAGTTCACCCACGGCCACCAGCTTGGCAAACCAGACGTAGGAATTGTGGTCCAGCAAGAATTGCAGGAAGGAACGGTACCAGTCGTAGGTGATCACGGGTTTTGCCGGTGCATCCGGAACCGCTACGGCGTTCACCCAGTACCCTTTCAGGGCGGAACCGCCCTGCATCCAGGCCGCGCTTTCCAGCTTATGCAAAGCTGCCGTAATCCACTCGTAACCCAGATAAACCCTGACAATCAACCAGATCCAGGCCAATTTGGTATTGTTGAAAAGAGCATTGGCAACCGGCGGATCGCTCATGGTAATGCTGTTATTCATTGATTTGCTCATAATAACTCCATTCCGTAAATAAGACTAATACTACCTTTATTTTATATATTATAGTAATTCAGAGTTAATTTGTCAATTTGCGTAAATTAAGACTTTACTCAGCCAGAAACCTGTTTGTATAATGTTTTTAAGCAATTCAAGCACTCCAGGAGGAGATCATGCGCCCGACAAAACGATTTGCCTTGATTGGACTGATCTTTTTACTCAGTTTGACCGCCTGCAATCTTCCCATCGGAGGGAATAATGCCGTCGATGAAAACGCGGTCAATACGCAAGTAGCCCTCACTGTATCCGCCGCTCAGCAGGCCAACCCTACCATCATTATCACAGCCACTCCCCTGCCGCAAGCTCTGCCCACCCTGACCGCGCAACCGCTGGCTACCCAATCCGTGCCCAGCGCGACACCCCTGAGCGCCACGGCCACCGCGGATACCTGCAACATGGCCAAATTCGTCGAGGACGTGACCATCCCAGACGACTCGAGCATTTTCGCCAGCAACAGCTTCGTCAAAACCTGGCGCGTGATGAACGTCGGCACCTGCACCTGGAACACAAATTATGCGCTGGTCGTGGTCAGCGGAGATGATCTGAAAGCCCCTACGGCCGTGAATCTGCCCGCCAGCGTTCCGCCCGGAGGCACGCTCGATCTGTCGGTGACGCTGACCGCACCCGCCGCAGATGGAACTTATCAGCAAAACTTCAAACTGCGCAGTGATACCGGCCTGCTTTTCGGTACCGGCGCAGGGGCTGCTTATTCCTTATATGTGCGTATCAAGGTGATTCATTTCTACGTGCTGACCCTGATGCCCACGATCCAGTTTGGGCCTTTAGTGCCTTTGGAAACCACCCTCTATAATCTGGCAGACCATTACTGCGATGCCACCTGGAAGAACAATTCACTGGTCGTGCTGCCCTGCCCCGGAACTACCACGGATGCCGCCGGCTTTGTCGTCCGCAATGATTCTCCCTACCTGCAAAATGGTACCCAATACAATGGGCCGACTCTTTTCACCCATCCCCAGTGGGTCGATAACGGCAGCATTGCCGGCTTTTTCCCGGCCCAGGCGATCCAAAACGGCTACCGATTCCGCGCCACGCTGGGATGCGCTCAAGGAGGCAATGCCTGCGACGTCAAGGTACAGCTCAACTACTCTCAGGACGGCGGGCCTGTCCAGCTCTTGCAAAGCTGGAACGTGAAATACGGCAGCGCGCCAATCGCCGTGGATATCGATCTTTCTGGATTTGCCGGGCATAACATCGCCTTTGTCCTGGCGGTCAGCGCCAATGGTACTTCTGGTCAGGATTGGATGCAGTGGGTGAACCCGCGCATCATCAAATAAGCGAAAAGAGCTTGTTGAAGGGCGGGAATCAGACCTTGACTCCCGCCCCTTTTTATCTGTTAGAATTCAGGGTATGAAAACGAAAATGCAAACGCTGGTCATCATCGGGTTGCTGATCCTGCTGATGATCACCGGCTATATGCTGATGGGGCGCGACGTGACCGTCGTGGTCAACGGCGAGAGCACCCTGGTGCACACCCGTGCGCTGACCGTAGGGCAGGTCTTGCACAGCATGGGCATCACCCTCAATACAACCGACAAAATCGATCCTCCCGCCTCGACCTGGCTTTCAAAGGTCCAGACCATCACCCTCGACCGCTCCCGCCCCATGATTCTGTGGGTAGAGCCTAATGGGGCCCGGGTGGATTTCACTTCCGCCGCACAAACCCCGCGTGAAGCGCTGGCACAGATGGGGGTCACCCCGGCCGAAGAGGATAAGATACAGGTCAACGGCAATCGTCTGGGCTGGGACGATCCTCTGCCCACTGGTAAGAACATCGTGCTCCAATTTGCCCCAGTAGCGAATGTAACGCTCACCCTGGATGGGCAAACTCAAACCCTACGCAGCAGCGCTGCTTCTCTGGGCCTGGCTCTATGGCAAAATAACTTCCATCTCAACGGCGGGGATGCTTTTTCGATCCCCTTCACCCAACCGCTGTACGGAACCCTGAACGTGATCGTGACCCGGGCCACGGCTCTGGCCATCAACGTGGACGGCATCACCCTGCAAACCAGTTCGGCTGCCCCCACTGTAGGGCAGGCCCTGGCTGAAGCCGGCATCAGCCTGCAGGGCAACGACTATTCTGCCCCCAGTGAAGACAGCCCCCTGCCAGCAGACGGCAAGATCAAAGTAGTGCGGGTGAAACTGGTCTTAAGCGAAGATCAGAAGGTCACTCCTTACACTGTGGAATACACTACCGATAACAGTCTGGCCACCGGCACCCGCGAAGTCACCCAGACCGGTCAGAACGGAATTTCTGCCCGACAGGTGGTCATCCGTTATGAAGACGGCGTAGAAGTATCGCGCGACACCCGCTCAGAAGTGGTGCTGCAATCCGTCATCAATGAAAAAGTCACCATTGGGCCAGGAACCACTACCACCCCCGCTACCCCCACCTCAGAATCTGGCAGCAGCGAAGGCGGTGTGGGCACGATCATGACTGAAGCCGGCGAAAAATCTTATTACCTGTCGGCTCCGGTGCACCTCACCTCTTACTCCCCCTGCCGTACAGGAACTTCTACCTGCTCGAATCTCACTGCAGCGGGTACCCCGGTCGTTCAAGGAGTGTTGGGGGTTACCTCAGCCTGGTACCGCATCTTCAAAGGCTATCAAATCTACATCCCCGGGTACGGCATTGGTACGGTGGAAGACATTGGCGGAGGGATCGCCGGTGAATACTGGATCGACCTGGGTTATTCCGATTCAGATTGGGTGAACTGGTCCAAGACCGTCACCGTCTACTTTCTCAGCCCGGCCCCCGCGGGCTTTTCAGGCAGCCTGCCATGACCCATGCGCCTGACGTTCGTTCTTTACTGCGCGAATATCACCTCGATCCGCATAAAGGATTGGGGCAAAACTTTCTCGTCGACCACGGCGTACTGCACAAGATCGTCCAGACCGCCGGGGTACAACCCCAAGATTCCGTCCTCGAGATCGGCGCCGGGCTGGGCAGCCTGACCACGGTTCTGGCGGAAAGTTGTCGCCACGTGGTGGCAGTCGAGATCGACAAGAAACTCATCCCGGTACTGCACGAAGTGCTCGCCCCCTACCCCAACGTGACCTTGGTCCCGGGCGACATGCTTGAACTGGACCCGGCTACTCTGATGCCGGAAGCCGGCTATCAGGTAGTGGCCAACATTCCCTATTACATCACCTCAGCCATCATCCGCCATTTACTGGCCAGCTCTTCCCGGCCACAGCGATTGGCATTGACCATGCAAAAAGAAGTCGCCGGGCGCATTTGTGCGGAGGCCGGCGAGCACTCTCTGCTTTCGTTGAGCGTCCAGGTGTTTGGGCGCCCACACGTGGTGTTGAACATCCCCTCCACGGCCTTCTACCCGCAGCCGAAAGTCGATTCCAGTACCCTGCGCATCGACCTTTACGACGAGCCCTTGATCCCCGAAGATCGTCTGGAAACCTTCTTCCAGTTAGCACACCACGGCTTCGCCCAAAAGCGCAAGACCCTGCGCAATACGCTGGCCGCCGGGATGCATATCAGCGGCGATGAAGCCGCTCACTTACTGCAAGCTGCCGGCATCGACCCCACGCGCCGGGCCCAAACACTGGAACTGCCCGAATGGCGTACACTGGTCAATGAAGCACTTGACCGTTATCCCGAGTTGACAAAAAACTCCACCGCGTAAGGTGGAGTTTTGTTTTTTAGAAAAGTTTGTTGAGATCTTCCGCTGCCCGTCTCATCTCGAGAAAAACCAGGCCGGGTTTGGCCTGCTCATTGGCCAGCACGGTCAGCCCCGCATGATCATTAATCGCGGTTAAAATGACATAGCCATTACAGCCTTTGGTAAAGACCTGCTCCAGACATCCACGCCCCATTTCGTTGGAAATACTTTCTGCCAGAGAGAGAATGGCCGCGGACATTGCTGAAACACGATCATCACTGATATTCTCAGGCAGAGCAGAAGCAATGATCAACCCATCTAAGCTGACTACTGCTGCCGCTTCAACCTCAGGGATAGCCTGCTTCATCGCCTCCAGGCGAGCGATCATTGAATTGAGATTCTCTAGTGCCACAGGGTCACCTCTATCACTTTCACGAATTAACACTTTAACACAGCGTCAATTCACTGTCAAGAAACATGGGCCTCCTGTTCACGGTATTCACAAGATTGCTGGGCAGGAAGAAATAAGTAACTGTAGAGCATAGTTAGGGTGAGCATCAAAGTAGCGGCGAGTTCTTGCCAGATTTTTGCTTGTTTGAGAGAGACATAAACCGGTGACAAGATTATTGAGAATTGCCATGTTTTGGCCTGACTCACCCACAGTCAAACGAGTAGCATCTTCCAGCATCGTTACGTCCCGTCGGTAATGTAAACCGCTCTCAATTCCCCAATACTCGCGCAATAGTGCCAACAACTTTTCAGGTCCTGCTTGCACTGGCGAAAGGCTGGTAATGCCGTAACGGATTTGTTGGGTATAACGAGATGCTTGGTCGTACCAGATGATATTTTCAATTCGGAATACTTGAGCCAGAGAAGGCCAATCCAAATAATCATTCAGCAATGAGCTGGTCAGGATCGTGCGTTTTTCAAGTCTTCCATGCCTCTTTTCGGTCTTTACAGCCATTTGGAAGTCTTTCGAAAGCGGTGCACCTTTTTGTAAGTTGCATATTTCATTTACAAATAGTTTTTCAATTGCCCATCGAGTGCGCGCCTGGTTATCTTTGGTCGTCAAGATATAATCGCCGCCAGCCTCGATTACCTGACTGCACATCGCTTTTTGAGTATGCATTGCATCTGCAACCACAATGGTTCCTGCCAGATTCACCTGGCGGAGTAAATGAGGAGCAACTACGATCTCATTTTCTTTCCGATCTATTGAAGCTTGGGCTAAAACCAACCCTTGTTGCGGTACATAGATCGCCAATAAGAACGTCCCTCGGTACTCTCCATGTGGAATTGTCCCCCTGATCGCTTTCCCATCCATACTGAGTATAACTTCTCGACCTTGGGTCAATCTTTGTTGATGATATCGCTTCATCAACTGCTCAAATTCTTCAGCACTCAGAGTGTCTTGCAATACTCGCCGATAAGTCATGTGGCTGGCTGTTTTTGTTTTATCTGTAAGTTGGTATTCCACCCATAATTCTTTGCGATGTGCCACCCATTCAGCCACGCCACTCGGTTTATCTTCTCCACACAATTTGGCTAACATCATCCAAATTAGCAGTACTGTTAGTGGGTATTGTCTCCCATGTTTCCCTCGAGTATCTTTTACATGACTGAAATAATCGTATAAACTGCCCAGTTCATAGATCATCCCGCATTCGTTCACCTCTTGCTTCGCCTTTAGGTTGGTATAATCCATGTAGGTCTTCTCCGGTTCTTAGTGTGTTTGACGCGCCTATTTTACCGAAGAAGACCTATTTTGTTTTTGTCAATCTTTCTTGTGAATGCCGTGGCCTCCTGTTCACCTCAAAAATGGCTGCTGCTAAAAAATTTTTTTCACATAGACCCTTGCGGCTGATTTTCTGTATTTTTCCCGGCTTCAACTGTGTGTGTGCTGCTGCCACTCTGCTCCCCTGCTTCATTTTGAACCAAAAACTGCACCCCTTCTGTTGGTTACCCCAACTTTTGGGATGCAGTTCGCCATTAATAGCCCTTCATTGCAAAGGCTGTGACAATTCCGCCGCATTGGTTGACAAGTGAATCTTCAGCCCTCGCGCGTCCAAGAATTCCATCACTTCCTGGTGATTGGGAACTGCGCGCGCTCCCTGCCGGGTTACCTTGATCGCAGCAACCGCATTGGCATAGAGAAGCGCATCTCGCAAACTGGCCTGACGTAATTCTGCAGCAATGAACCCGGCGTCGAAAGAATCGCCGGCACCGGCAGTACTGCAAATGGGCACATTGAAAGCCGCTTCGGAGTATTCCTGATCTCGAGAGTAGACAATGGCACCCTTCTCCCCGCGCTTGACCACCACCAGCTCGGGACCCTTCTGCAGAATCTGCTGCGCTCCCGAAGAAAGCGAATCAGTTTCACACATGCGTTTGATCTCATCATCGCCGATGAGCACCACGTTCGATTGTGAAATCGCCTGCCATTGTGCCTCTTGCAGACTGGCCGTGAAAATATCCCCTTCGAGGCGCAAATTGGGGTCAAAATAAATACGATTCCTGGCCTGATGGGCCAGATGCAATAAGTACAAAAGGTTACTCCTGGCGGGCTCCTCTACCAGACAAACTCCGCTGGAATGGACAACCTGCTTCGGGAGAAAACAAATTCTTCGGGTGAATTCGTCTGAAAGCAGCGAGTAAGCCGCGCCCTTGGCACAGGCAATAAACGTGCGTTCACCCTGCATATCCAGAATCGTCAAAACAATACCAGTAAATGCTTCTGCTTTTCGCTCGATTCCACTCGTTTCTACGCCGATCTTGGCAAACTCCTGGATCGTATAGTTCCCATAAGGGTCCTCACCCACACAACCTACAAACGCCGAACTGATGCCCAACTGCGCAATATTGGCTGAAACGTTGGCCGCCGTACCGCCCGGGCTCAAGGATACGGCTGTACTCCAGATATTTCCGCCTCGACAGGGCAGTTCAGCCGCACGCGTAAATAAATCGACCATCGTATCCCCAATGCCAACCACCCGAGAATGAGTCGAAATAATTTGATCTGTCATTTTTCCTCGATGTTTTTAATAACATAAAGCCATTTTGGGATTTTCTTCCACCAACACCTGTAAAGCCTCGTCACAAATTCCTGCAGACTTCAGTGCAGGCAGCGTATTCAACGGTATATTGGCCAGACCGCTGCCTCCCCAGCTGGAGAGCATTACTTTCAAACACATATCGCCAGAAATCAGCAGGTGCTTCAGGTTTCCTCTGTCTATTTGCCTCTGCACATTGTGAACCTTCTCTGTCTCACTCAACTGCCACATCCGGTCATTCAGCCTGCCCGATCCAAAAGTGTCGAACTCCAGAAAAGCGCCGCGTTCCGCCAGAGAACTTAGATAATCGGAGCAATTCCCCAGAAAATCTTGATGGCACAAGATCACCCGACGCAGATCGCAACCTTCTTCTTCGAGAATATCGAGGATCCTATGGCTCTCTGGCTCCCAAATATGCGGATGCACGCTGAGCGCACAGCCCACTTTATGCTGCACCCGGCCGGCGGCCCGGAGTGAGCGCAGTTCAGCTTCTTTATCCAGTTTATCGACAAAACCAACCTTGAGCAAACCCGGTTTGATGCCCGAAGGCTCTGCTCCATTCAAAAATTCATTCAGAAATTGCTTTTCAAGATCGCTTACGCTTTTTTTCTTTTCATCGGCTGTCATAGTGGGTTCTGAATATCGGCCAGCTGCCATGATGACATTCAGCCCCGTTTTTTCAGCCACGTGCAAAAGTCCGCGGGGGTTGCGCCCCATCCAGGCATAGGGAGAAACATCGACAATTGTTCGCCCGCCTGCTTTTTTAAAAGCATTTGCCTCAACTACCGCCTTCTCTTCGCTTTCAAGCAAGGTATTGTCGCGAAATGCCCAGGGATCCGCCTGTACCGCTGG
Source organism: Anaerolineaceae bacterium (assembly GCA_012797695.1). Lineage (GTDB taxonomy): Bacteria > Chloroflexota > Anaerolineae > Anaerolineales > Anaerolineaceae > UBA6107. The sequence continues at coordinate 8,671 of JAAZOQ010000360.1, forward strand.
GCGTATTTCAGCAGTGATAGGCTGGTCATAATACGCCCGGCGATCCGGCTCTTGGGCCTCTCCTTTCCAATAACAACTGAGGTCAGTGAAAAGGTGTTCATGCGGCAAAGTGAAGCCCAATTGATCTTCGGAGATCAAACCCTGCACACTCATAACAGACGGCATTCATCCTCCTGAGATTTTTTTCTTGGGGAGTCAATCGCCGGAGGATTTCGCCTGAGTGATAGCACTCATCACCGTGATGGCAATAATGGTGAAGATATAGGGCAGCATCAGCGGAATTTGCGGTGCAACGATGGTAGTCGGAATCCGCAAGCTGGCCGCATTGGCTGCGCCAAAAATGAAGCTGGCTAAAAGCACGGTGAATGGGTCGCCGCTTCCGAAAAGGACAATGGCCAGAGCAATGAATCCGCGCCCTGCCACCACTGAAAGGGAGAACATTCCCAAATATCCCAGAGAGAGATGCGCGCCAGCTAAACCGCAGAAAGCCGCACTGATGACGAACGCCGAAAGCTGAATTCGGTTGACGCTTTTGCCAGAAGCTTCCAATGCCGCCGGGTTATATCCAGCGGCCCGGGTCCAAAAGCCAAAAGGTGTTTTATAGATCACCAGGAACGTGATGACTACCAATAATAACGAAACCGGGATCAACAACGAATAGCCGTTGAAAACTGAATTCAGAAATTCGTTCCATTTGAAAATCGAAAAGTTCACCTTTGGGATCATTACCGCATTCGATGACAAGAGAATGGATTGCTCGTCATAGTAGCGGCGAATGATGTAAGCCGTGATACCGGTCAGTAAAACGTTCAAAGTGATGCCCACCGCAAAATTATCTGCTTTGAAACGCAGCACCAGCAATGCGTAAAGAAGGCCCACGATGATAGCGGCCACCACGCCCGCAATGACCCCTAACACCCAGCTCCCGCATGTAAAACTGACAATATAGGCAATGAGTGCCGCAATGAGCATCGTCCCTTCCATGGCAATGTTCGGAACCCCAGCCAGCTGCATAAACGATCCACCCAGTGATGCCAGCAAAAGCGGAGCCGTCAGACGAATTGAAGCGCTGAGAAAATCAGTTAAGTTTTCCATTATGGGTCCTGTGTGTAAATAATTTGGAAATCACTGACCAGAATCTGGAGCGGGTAATCACCATCAAAATGATGATGCTCTGGATGATATCGTTGAACTCAACCGCTACGCCCATCTTGGATTCCATTCCGATTGAGCTGCTTTCCAGGATCGAAAATATCATGGAAACCACCAGGATCAAGAGCGGGCTGTTTGCCGCAATCAACGCGATCAGCACTCCGGTGAAACCAATCCCTGCGCCGATATTGGCAACGAACTTGTGATACACCCCCAGAACCAGGATCGCGCCTGCCAGACCCGCCAGAGCACCTCCTAAGGCCATTGCCAGACCGCGCATGTGATTATCTTTCACGCCGCCGTAGCGGGCGAATTCTTCGTTCGCGCCCAAAACCCGCCACTCGTATCCCCAGACCGAAAATCGGTCCAGCAGATAAACGATGATGAAAGCCGCAATGGCGATGAAGACCCCAGTGTTCAGATTCGAGAGAGGCACCAGTTGGGTCAGCACAGCCGATTTATTGATCAGTACCGTCTCAGCATTCGATGAACCAGGAGAGTGAAAAGGATAGCTGATCAGATATTCGGTCAACTCCAAAGCCAGGTAATTCATCATGATGCACACCACAATCTCGTTGGCTTTGAACTTAAGACGTAAGTAAGCCGGGATGATCGCCCAGAGAGCGCCCCCGAGCATCCCCGCTAAAATCGCCAGCGTGATATGCAAAACAGGCGGCAAGGAAGTAAAAGTAAAGCCCACCCACACGCTGCAAAAAGCGCCGATCGTGAGCTGGCCATCGCCGCCAATATTCCAGATGCCTGCCTTGAAAGGAATAGCAGCGGCAAGCGCTACCAACACAATCGTAATCATGCGCGCCGCGGTGTTGGCAACGCGATAATTCGAGGCAAAGGTGCTGGAATATGCCGCGCTCAACACCCCTGCCGGCGGATAGCCGTCAAGCGCTAATAAGGCAAGACCAATCGCGATCGCCGCAATAATCACAACAATCAAACTAAGGGACTGTTGAAGTACTTGCTTCTTGATATTCTCCGATGAGTTCATTGGATATTTCTCCGCGACCCAAGCATGTATTGGCCCAATTCGAATCGATTTGTTTCCCCTGGGCGAGTGATCGCCACTAATTCGCCTGAATACATGACACCAATCCGGTCACTCAAGCTGAAGATCTCATCCAGATCGCCAGAAATGAGCAAAATAGCACAACCTTGATCTCGTCTGCGCAATAATTCAGAGTGAACATATTTTGTAGTACGAATGTCGATCCCCTGACTCGGATAAGCCACGATCATAAAGGGAGTATTCAAGGAAAACTCCCGGCCAATGATCAGCTTTTGCAGGTTCCCCCCCGAAAGACTGCCGGATTTTTGCTCCAGCGAACTGGCAACAATGTCGTAATCCTGGATGATCTGGTTCGAAAAATCGCGAACCTTCTGCTGTTTGAGCATCAGGCCGTGATGGAATTCTTCGAGATAGTGGTGCCCCATAATGAGATTATCACTCAGCGAAAGGGTAGTCGCTGCCCCGCGAGTCATCCGATTTTCAGGCACATAAGCGCAACCGCTCATTCTGCGCCGGCGAATATTCCAATCCGTAACGTCCTTTTGATCGAAAATAACGTGCCCCTCTGATAAGGATCTCAGCCCGATCAGCCCTTCTACCAGCTCGCCCTGGCCATTGCCACCCACACCCGTCAGCCCGAAGATTTCTCCGCGTCTCACTTCCATGCTCACGTGCTTTACCGCCATCGAGCCGCGCCGGGCAATGGAAACGTTCTTCAAGCACACCAAAGGTTCCCCAAAAGTATGTTCCTGGCGCTCCACCTGAATCAGAGGTTCTTTGCCTACCATCATATTAATCAGTTCCTCACGTGTTACTTGCTCACGTGGTAAAGTCGCAACCAATTTTCCGTGGTGCAGCACGCTGATTTCATCTGAGATTTCAAGAGCTTCTTCAAGTTTGTGAGTAATAATGATGATCGTCTTGCCTTCCTGCTTCAGCACCCGCAAAATATCCAGCAGCTTGGCAATCCGCTGAGGGGTTAACACGGAAGTCGGTTCATCGAGAATGAGAATTTGTGCTCCGCGATAAAGCGCCTTCCCAATCTCGATAATCTGCCGCTCTTCCACTGAAAATTTACCCACAGGAGTCGTCAAATTCAACGGCATTTCAAGCCGGTCGAGAATTTCTTTCGCCTTACGGTTCACCCCGTTGTAATCAGAAAAGAACAGCCCTTTGTGGGGTTCGATTCCAAGCGCAAAGTTTTGCCCAATCGTATATTCATTCACCAGTGTGAAGTGCTGGTGGATAAATCCGACCGAATGCTTCAAGGCTTCCGCCGGGGAAGTGAGATTAACCAGCTCCCCGAATATCTTGATCGTCCCCCGTGTCGGCTGTTCCTCACCAAATAGAATTTTCATGAGGGTAGTTTTTCCGGCACCATTCTCCCCCAGAACAGCATGGATATGTCCCTCAATCACCGACAAATCGATTGCGTCATTGGCAACCGTTTCACCGAATACTTTTGTGATTTGATGCGTTTCGATTGCGTAGGCCACAAAACGCTCCTCTTGCTGTAAAATAATAATGTAAGTAGGGGGCAGGTAGGGCAGTAGTGAAAGTTCTGCCCTGCCTGCTCGGGATCAAACTAAGCTGATTGATTAATTTGCTGTATAGGTATCCACCACGATCTGTCCATCAATGATCATCTGACGATATTGTTCGATCTGATCTTTAATGGCTTGCGGTACCAGATCTGGATCCATCTCGCCGTAGTCAATACCCACACCATTTTCTTTCAAACCAAAACTGTAGGTCTGCCCAACCTGGACTTTGCCTTC
>JAAZOQ010000361.1 GCA_012797695.1 Anaerolineaceae bacterium
CCCGGGAAGATATCCAGACTGACCTGATTGACAGCCACCAATCCGCCAAATCTTTTCGAGATTTCCTGGCAGCACATGGTGGGAATGACGTCTTTATGATCAAGTTGATTACTGGAAGCTACTGTCATGACAACACCCGATTTCGAATTTGATCTACCAGTACCGCCAGGATAATGATCAGGCCCACAGCCACATATTGCCAGAAGGGGTCGATCCCCACAATGATCAAACCATTGGTGATGATGGCGATAATGATGACGCCAACCAGCGTCCCCAGCATGTTCCCTTCACCGCCCAGCATCGAGGCACCGCCGATGGCAATGGCTGCGATGGAGTTCAGGTTCAATGCATCTCCGGCGTTCGCCACGCCTCCGGTATAGCGCAGAACGTACAGAAAACCAGCCAGAGCGGCCATGACTGCCGAGAGGATGTACACTTTTGTCAAAATGTTTGTGACTGAAATGCCTGCCCGCAGAGCCGCCATCTGGTTTCCACCGGTGGCATAAACGTGCTGTCCAAATTTGGTTTTTGCCAGAACCCAATCCATCGCCAGGAACAGAATGAGGGAATAGATCACCATATAGGGGAGGATCGAAACCACGTTGCGCAGTTCCAGCCCCGATACCCCTGCCGGGACGTTGAACCAGCCTACCCCGGCCTTTTGGTGAAAATACATGACGTAACCGTTCCCCAGTTGTCCGATCTGGGTAATATTCACGCTCACTGGGGGGCCACCTGACAAAACGTAACCAATACCTCGGGCAATACCGTACATGCCCAGAGTAGCAATGAACGGAGGCACTTTCAAACGTGAAATCACGGTTCCATTGATGTAACCGGTAATCAACCCAATAACGATACAGGTTAACAACCCCAGGAGCAGCACGACCAGCAAATTTGTTCCTGCGGGTAAACTTCGCATCACCAGTGAAGCTGCCACGCTGGCCAGGCCCATCACGAACCCGGTGGAAAGATCAATACCGCCCGTGATAATGACGAAGGTTTGCCCCAGCGCCAGTACCAGCAGAAGAGCATTATTGGCCAGCAAGGATTGGAAATTACTCAGGTCAAAAAAGCCCGGGTAAAAAGAGAAATAGATGACCAAAAGAACAAGGAAGAACCAGGCCCAAAATTTACCTAAGACCTTTAAGAAATTACTGCGTTTTTTCGTCGCGGCGGCAAGAACCTCTGAAGCTGGCCCCGCGTCCGTTGACGTACACGAACCCTCCCCCGGTGAATTCTGGAATTTTTTTAAGCCATGTTGCGAAGATTGATTTTTCATTGGCAATAAAATCCTCTACGTCCTCCCCGGCAAAACCGGGGAGGACAGAATCAAGAATTTGCTTCTAGTTGGATTTGTAGATCGCAGCCTGAGCTTCAGGAGTATCCACGTTATCACGGGTAATGACAACGAATGGAGTGCTGACTTTCTTTTCAATTTCGCTGGTGTTTCCGGTCAAAGCATCGTAAGCGTACTGCACAGCGGTGGCGCCGATCAAAGCGGGCTGCTGAGCAATGACCATATCGATGACGTTGTTCTTCAGATCATCGATTGCCTGTTGCGGGGCATCGAAGGAAGCGATCTTGACCACACCGCTCAACCCGGCACTCTTCACGGCTGCTGCCGCGCCCTGAGCGCTGAACAGGTTACCGCCGAAGATGGCATTCAAATCTTTGTATTTCTGCAGGACTGCCTGGGTCTGGTTGGTGGCAATCGGCGCGCTGCTCTCGGTATAATCCACACCGACCAGTTCGACATCAGGATACTCGTCGATAGCAGCTTTGCAGCCGTCGCGGCGGGCTACGTCTGAGGGAACGTTAGCAGTGGAAACAAGGATGTAGAGCTTGCCCTTGCCATCCATATCTTTTATCAAAGCTTCACAAGCAATCTTTCCGCCTTCAAAATTGTCTGAGGCAATCACAGACAAAGGAAAGGTTACTGACCCATCGGTATAATTGCCATCCCCAATGTACTGATCAGTGGTGATCACGGGGATACCCGCATCGTAGGCTCTCTGTAACGGAGCGATCATGGCATTTGGATCATTGGGAACTGCAATCAAGGCATCGACCTTCTTGGCAATCATGGCATCGATGATTGGGGTCTGTACTGAAGCATCCCATTTCGAGGGACCATCGGCCACCAGGTTGATTCCCAGTTCATCCGCTTTTTCCTGTGCACCCTTCTGCATGGTGATGTAGAATGCGTCACCCTGAACGCCATAGACCAGCGCTACGGTATACTGTTTTGCCGGGGCGGTGGTAGCTTCAGCGGTGGTTGGAGCAGCAGTCGTTTCTGATGCAGGTGCAGCTGTGGTGGCAACCGGTGTTGGGGTTGCGCAGGCAGCCAGGATAAATGCAGAGACAAGCACTAACGACAGAAAAACAACGAGCTTCTTCATTATTCTCTACTCCTTTATGGTTTGACACAGAATTTTGGAACGCTTACAAAGAAACGCAAAGATGGGCGAGCGATGCTCCTTTCCAGGTAGAGTCGTTTTACCTGTGATGTGATTGGGTGATTGTGAAATTGTTTCAGGGAGAAAAGAAAAGTGCGTCTGGTTCAAAAATGGATGGGAGCCATGTTGAGAGCGAGAAAATGCGACTGGTTTTGCAACGAATTTAAGCGTATTATAATAGTATGAAATGTCACATTCCCTCGTCCATGGGGGCTCAGATAGAATGTGATTTTTTTTGTTCCACCCGGTAAGGGCTACAGTTTGGCTTTCAATTTGTTTATGGAGGGAAATGGAACGATCAGTAAAAACGACAGATTGGAATGCAGAAGGGGCGTTAGATTTCCGGCCCACCACAGATCCACGTTCGCTTCTTTTTCCCAGCCAGTCGAGTTCACTTCTCGATCTCTTCACGTCAGCGACCTGACTCAGGGATTCACGCTTTGTAGCCCAAGTACTTTCAGACATAAACCAGTCCTTATAGAACGAAGCAACAAAAGGGTTTTTATGAAGTTTTCTGATCTACAAATAATAAAGTGGCTTGACTTGTTAGATGTTCAATAACTTGTTAACATATTATAATATGATTATAATATGTTTATATAAATTGTCAATGGAGTAGTGCGTATGGCAGACCAAATCGACTATGACAGCCCCGTTCCCTATTACTCGCAGCTGAAGCAGATCCTCCTTGAGAAGATTCATCAGGAAGTCTGGAAGGTAGGCGAAGCTCTGCCCACTCAGGTGGAACTGTGCGACCAATATGGCGTCAGCAAAGCCGTCGTTCGCCAGGCCCTGAAAAGTCTTGAGGACGAAGGCAGAATCACGCAACGGCGCGGCAAAGTGGCCTGCGTGGCTGAGCCCAAGATCAGCGGACGTTTGCTCCAGAATCTCTCGGGTACCTTCCAGGATATGATCGAACTGGGTTATTACCCCACCACCAAGATCATCAAGAACCACCTGGTTCCCGCCAACCCCAAAGTAGCGCAAAGAATGGGCATTCCAGAGGGCACTCAGGTGATTGAACTGGAACGGCTGCGCTTCATCAAAGAAGAACCCTTTGTCATCATCGTCTCTTATTTGCCTTACACGCTGTGCCCCGAAATTCTCCACGTGGATCTGACCGGTAAATCTTTGCTGGAAGAGTTAAAAAATCAATACGGCATCGTGCTGACCTCGAGTAAACGCTCCATCGAGGCTGTCATTGCCACGGAATACGAAGCCAAGCTGCTCAACGTGAAAAAGGGAGCTCCGTTGCTGCTCTTCACCAGTGCCAGCCTTATGCGTGGTGGGGAACCTGTCGGTACCACCGAAGCCCTCTTTCGCGGGGACCGGGCCAAATTCGATGTAGAAGTCGGCCAGATCAACGACATCGAATAAAGTCAACGAAACGCTTCTTCTCCATTTCACGTAATGTCCCCACCACCGGGGACATTTTAATTTTGGCGGAATACCGGATTTTCTTCCTCTTGACAGAACCCTCTGCCGTCAATAAAATGAAAATAACGCTTGAAGCGTGAAAACTTTGTAGAAAGGGAACTTCAATGCAGTTGGAAGACACGGCCAGCTCAAAAGATGTGCCTCCTCTTAGTCCGAGAGGAGTTTTAGAGCTGCCTGAGTTCGTTGCACAAAAAAACATGCGCCCAGCCGGATCGTTTTCAAGTCACGTCCTGTTGGCACGCGCTGTAGTGAGATCACTGGTCTGCTGATCCCCTTCCATTGAGTTGGATCTGGTATTCTGCCCGGCTGGTGATTTCACCCGCCGGTTTTTTTTATTTACCGGCATCACTTCCGCTGTTGATCCAGAATTGGAGGTCAGAATGCCATTCATCAGTCAAATTATCGGTCGCACAGTAGTGGATTCCGAGGGCGAAAAACTCGGCCGCGTTGATGAAGTCCTTGCCGCCCAGAAACCCGCCAGCCAGCACCCGGTGCTCGTCGCTCTGGCAGTGGAGCACAATAAGCAGATCAGCTATTATCCTTTTTCAGAAATTTCCGTCCTTTTCGCGCAGGTCATTCCCCTCTCTCATAAAAAATCCGTTTTGCCCGCCTACCCGGTCAAAGGGGACGAAATACGTGTTCTGCAGGAGGTGCTGGATAAACAGATCATCGACACCAATGGCATCCGCGTCGTACGCGTCAACGACCTGGAGTTAACCCGCGTCGGCACCGAGTATTACATTGCCAACGTGGATATTTCTTGGCTGGGCATCATCCGCCGCATGGGCCTCGGCAAGCTGGCCGACCGTCTGGCAGTGCGCTTCGAGCACGATCCGCGCAAAAACTTCATCTCCTGGGATTCAGTCGAACTGATCCACGACCAGTACATGCGTCTCAAGGTGCCGGTGGACAAACTTTCTGAACTGCATCCAGCGGATATCGCCGAGATCATCAGCGACATGAGCCATACCGACAGCGGCCGTTTGTTGAATACCCTCGACATTGAACACTTGGCTGATGCCCTTGAAGAGGTCGAGCCCGACTTCCAGGCTACTCTGGTCGAAGGCATGTCTGATGAAAAAGTAGCTGACGTCCTCGAAGAAATGTCCCCGGATGAGGCCGCTGACCTGCTGGCTGAACTGCCCGAAGAACGCAGCAAAGACCTGCTGGAATTAATGGAAGACGAAGAGGCTGAAGACGTCAAGATGCTGCTGTCATATCCGGAGGATTCGGCCGGCGGCATGATGACCACCGACATTGCCACCATCCGCCCCGGCCTGACCGCCGAAAAGGCCATCGAGGAACTGCGCAACACCGCCACCGAAGCGGAATCCCTCTTCTATGTATATGTGACCGATGAAGAGAATCACTTGCTGGGCGTGATCTCGCTCAGCGATCTCGTACTGGCCAAACCACGCACGCCGGTGGCCGAGTTCATGCACAAGAAGGTCGTCTCAGCCAACGTTCTCGAAAAACAGGATACTCTGGCCCAACTGGTAGCCAAATACAATCTGCTCACCCTGCCCGTGGTGGATGACGAGGAACATCTGCTGGGCATGGTCACCGCCGATGATGCCCTCGACAAGATCATCCCGACCGCCTGGAAAAAGCGTCTTCCGCGCTTCTATTACTATGATCGCAGCTAACCCGCGCGGAGGAATGCAGTATGCCAAGCAACTCACTCTTTAAACGCAAATGGGCTAATCTGCCCTTCATTCACGGCCTGTTGATCTTTTTCTCGGTCTTCGGCCCAGCCACCATCACCGCCATGGCCGATAACGATGCCGGCGGCGTGGCTACTTATTCCGTGGCCGGCGCCACACTCGGGTACCCGGTACTTTTTCTGCTGCCCATCCTCACCCTGCTGCTGGCCGTGACTCAAGAGATGGGCATGCGCCTTACCCTGGTGACTCGCCGCGGACTGGCCGACCTGATCCGAGAGCGCTTCGGGGTGCGCATTTCCATTCTGATCTTCTCAGCGCTGCTCATCGCCAATCTGGGCACACTTACCGTTGAATTCTCAGCATTCAAAACCACCAGTGCCATGCTCCACCTGGCAGCTTTCCCCTTCATTTTGATTGTGGTGGTCATGCTCCTGCTGGTCTTGACCAAAGGCAACTACAAACTGACTCAGGGCATCATGCTGGTTTCCAGCCTTTTCTACGTAGCCTACATCATCTCGGCCGTCAAAGTTCATCCCGATTGGGGCATGGCCTTATCGAACATCGTCTATCCGCACGGCGTGGAATTCACCCCGGCCTATCTGCGCAGTTATCTGCTCATCGGCATGGGCGTTCTCGGTACCACCATCACCCCCTGGGGACAGTTCTTCATCAGCAGTTTTGCCTATGACAAAAAGATCGAAGCCGGCAAGATCATCTACTCGCAGATGGAAACCTACGTCGGCGCCTTTCTCACTGACTTCTTCTCTTTCTTTATGATCGTTGCCACCGCTGCCACCCTGTTCGTCAACAAGATCCCGCTGGAATCTGGCGATGCGGCCGCCAAAGCCATCGAACCGTTTGCCGGAGCGCTGGCCAGCACTCTCTTCGCCGTCGGTATTCTCATCGCCGGCTTCATGGGCCTGATTGCGGTCTCCCTTTCCACGGCCTATGCCTTTGCTGAATTCTTTGGTGTGCAGGGCAGCCTCGATTCGAACTACAAACAGAGCAAATCGTTTTACACCCTCATCTTTGTCCAGCTCATCGTTGCCCTGATCATCGCCATGCTGCCCGGCATCTCGCTTTTCAGCATTGCCATCATCTCTCAAACCATCAACGCCATTGCCCTGCCGCTCGTTTTCTATTATTTGATCAAACTGACCGACGACCGTCAGTTGATGGGGCAGTATCACAACAACGGTTTTCAAAAATGGTTTGCGATTGGCGGTTCTGTGGTCATCTTCATCGCGTCCGTAGCCACTTTAATCGCCACCTTCTTGAAATTGTAGAATTGGCAGGGAAGAATTGCAGAAAATTAAGCAAGTGCTTAGAAAATTCTAGATTTCTTTTAATCTTTACCCGGTATTATTAGAGTCGTAAGGGAACGTAAAGATAAAAATCTTCCTCCTTATTGGGTATTGGTTGGACTTCTGTTTACAGGTCAAAACGAGCGGTATGGTGCACCGCTCGTTTTGATTTAAGCAATCTGTGGTTGAGTGGTTTGACCTTTTTCCTTGCGCAGCAGCAATCTAAGGCCGAAGAAAATGAGGAAAGCCCCCACCACGCCATTGAGCACGCGGATGAACATTGCCGGCAAGAAATCACTTATAAAACTGCCCAACAGGGCCGCCGTTGTTAAAAAGAGGATAGTGGCAAGCACACATCCAACTGCAAAAAAGAATAACTGGTGTGTGCTCCAATGATTTTCCAGCATTTGGGCTGAGAACATGCCACTCCAGAAAACAATCGTAAGTGGGTTGGATGCCGTCAGCAGAAAGCCCTGCACAAAGAGGTTCTGATTCGAAGCCGAAGAAAAAAGGGATAGGCTTGGCAAAAAAGAAAAACCAAACGCCCCCGAAAGGGTATTTAAACCAAAGAGTACAAGCACCAGGCAGCCCACAACCTTTACTGTTGTCTTGACCCCGACCTTATTAATGATAGACGCTACCCCAACCGAAGAAAGTGCAATGTATAACGCATCCACCAGAGTAGCCGCAGCAACTAAAAATAGACTCGGCCAAAACCCCTGCCGGGTGGCAGTGTTAAACACCAACAGGCACACTGGTCCCACTGCCAACTGCAATAACATGCCAAATTTAAACCCTTTAAAAATCATCTTTCACCTGCCGCGTTAATTGATTTCTTCCTTTAAGGTAATGAGTGTAATGATGGTATTCGAGCGAACAACTCCGCTGATCTTTTTGAGCGACTGCGACAAAAAAACTTCAAGCGCCTGGGTATCGGCCGCCGCCACTTTGAGCAGATAATCATACTCACCGGCCACGTGATGACATTCCAGTACACAACTGAACTGAACGATGGCCTCCCGAAACGGCTCGATATTTTCGTTTTTGTCGATATTGACGAAGATAAAAGCCAGCAAGTGCTGCCCTAACTGCTGCCGGTTCAGGCGCACGGTGTACTTCTGGATGGTGCCAGCTTGCTCCATCTTACGGATGCGCTCGCCTACTGCCGGAACTGACAGGCTCACCCGTTTACTGATTTCTGAAGCCGAGGCTCGCCCGTTCTGCTTCAATTCGTTCAAAATTGCGCTATCAATCTCATCCATTTCTTACTCCTGATTAAGAAATTTTACAATTTTAATAACGAAAAGAAAAGTTTTTATAAAAATACGATACTTTTTTATGTGAAATAAAAAAATACAGAATTTATTAAATTTTCCTCGTCCTATTTTTTTGCTCTGCTTAACGTTTCCAAAGCAGCGTTTTTTATCTGAAACGAGATCCTTTCGGTTATAACGACGTTTGATCCATTGGGGAAAACCTGTGTCCACAGTGTAAATTATCGCTGCCCTCCGCGTTGACACTGTACCCTTCCTGCGGTATCCTTAGCGTGCGCCCGGATGGGACCGGCGCGGCAGAGCCCTGTGAACCCCGCCAGGTCCGAGAGGAAGCAACGGTAAGTGGGATACTCTGGGCGCCGCCGGCAAACCTATCCGGACGCACTTTTTGACGAACGAGTGTGATAATCATGGATACTCCCCCAGTTTGTAATTACGAAGGCTCCGACTACCAGACCACATTTTGGGATCAGGGCGGCCGCGCTTATGAAGATGCCTGCGAGGCCATCGCGCTGAAGAAGCTCCTGCCCCCCCGCGGCGAGCATTTGCTCGAGCTGGGCGCCGGCGCCGGGCGCAACACCCTGCGCTATGCAGGCTTTGAGCACATTACCCTGGTCGATTACTCGCGCACGCAGTTGCTGCAGGCGCGCCAGCGCCTGGGTGACTCAGGCCGCTTCCGTTTAGTGGCCGCGGATATCTATCATCTGCCCTTCGTCAACGACACCTTCGATGCGGCTACCATGATCCGCACTTTGCACCACATGGCCAATGCGCCGCAGGCACTCACCGAGATTCGCCGGGTGATTGCTCTGGACGCCCGCTTTATCCTCGAATATGCCAACAAGCGCAACTGGAAGTCCATGCTGCGCTACCTGCTCAAGAAGCAGACCTGGTCACCTTTCACCCTCGAACCTGAGGAATTTGTCAAGCTAAACTTTGACTTCCACCCCGCCGCCATCCGCAACTGGCTGACTGTGGCCGGGTTCAAGATCGACCGTACCCTGACCGTCAGCCATTTTCGTGTGGGCTTTCTCAAGCGCGCGCTGCCGGCCTCTTTCTTGGCCGCACTGGATAGCGCGCTGCAGTGGACCGGCTCCTTTGCCCAGTTCACCCCCAGCGTCTTCGTCTCTTCCCATGCCATCGGCGGTGGATTGATCACCAAAGCCGATGAGTTCTTTGCCTGCCCTGCCTGCGGCGCCGGGCTCAAGAATACCCCCCCGCAGATCACCTGCCCGAATTGCGGCCACACGTATTCCGTGGCCGACGGCATTTACGATTTCCGAATCAATCCTCCCGCTGAAGCCTGATGTCTGACCTATTGCTTGATGACCTGAATCCCCAGCAGAACCTGGCCGTCACCGCCGGTGATGGTCAAATTCTCGTGCTGGCCGGTCCCGGGTCAGGCAAAACGCGCGTGCTCACCCGCCGCCTGGCCTACCTCATCGAGCGTCAAAACGTTCCTTCATACGACATTATCGCGGTCACCTTCACCAACAAAGCTGCCAGCGAGATGGAGAATCGTGTCACCAACCTGGTACAGCGCAATCTCGAAGGCATCTGGCTGGGCACCTTTCACGCCATGTGCGCGCGCCTGCTGCGCCGCGAGGCGGCTGCGCTGCCTTTCAACTCCAACTTCGTCATCTTCGACAGCGATGACCAGCAAACTCTGGTCAAGCGCGCCATGCGCGATCTCAAGATCGACGAGAAGATCCATCGCCCGGTCAGTGTCCACGCTGCCATTTCCGCCCTCAAGAACGACCTGCTCAGCCCGGCGGAAGCGCCAACCCGTTCCTACCGCGAAGAGGTGGTCGCCCGCGTTTATGCCCGCTACGAGGACATGCTGCGCCTCAACAACGCCGTGGATTTCGATGACCTGCTCTTCTGGGGCGCCAAACTGCTGCGCGAGAACCCCGCTTTGCGCGAGAAATACGCCATGCGCTTTCGCCACGTGCTCGTGGATGAATTCCAGGATACCAACCTGGCCCAGTATGAGCTGCTCAAGCATCTCTCTTCTTATCACAAGAATATTTTCGTCGTCGGCGATGAGGATCAATCCATCTATCGCTGGCGCGGTGCCGATTACCGTAATGTACTGCGCTTCGAAAAGGACTTCCCCGACTGCGAGAAGATCCTGCTTGAGCAGAACTACCGCTCCACCCAGGTGATCCTGGATGCAGCTCGCTGTGTCATCAACCAGAACCACAACCGCACCCCCAAGCATCTCTTTTCGGACCGCGGTCAGGGGAACAAGATCGTTAAATATGAAGCCGTGGATGATCGCGCGGAAGCCAACTTCGTGGTGGATACCATCGCCGGTTATCTGGGCGGCAAGAAAGCCAAAGCCAGCGATTTCGCGGTCATGTACCGTACCAATGCGCAATCCCGCCTCATCGAAGAGGCGTTCATGCACGCCGGCATTCCCTACCATCTGGTCGGGGCCCAGCGTTTCTATGGCCGCCGCGAGGTCAAGGATATCATCTGCTTCCTGCGCCTGGTCGAAAATCCGTCTGATGAGGTCAGCCTGCAGCGCGTCATCGCCGTGCCCCCGCGCGGAATTGGCGAAAAGACCCTGGCCAACCTGCAATTTGCCGCCGCTCAGGCCGGCAAGAGCAGCGGAGATGCCCTCCTCGACCTCGGCCGTCAGGTAGACCGCTCCGAGTTCTGGCCCTCCATTGGCCGCTCTGCCGGGCTGTTGTCAGATTTTGGCGCCATGCTGGCCGGTTGGGTCGACAGCAAAGCCCAGCTCTCGCTCGTCAGCCTTTTCGACCGCGTCCTCACCGACGTGGGCTATGAGAGCTACGTCAACGACAACACCGACGAAGGCGAAGACCGCTGGGAAAACGTGCAGGAGCTGCGCCGCCTCGCTACCGATTTTCAGGACCGCGGTCTGACCGAATTCCTGCAAAACCTGGCCCTGGTCTCGGACCAGGACACACTAAAAGATGAAGAAACGGATAGCCAGCGCGATGCCAGTTCGGTGACCTTGCTTACTCTACACGCCGCCAAAGGCCTCGAGTTTCGTCAGGTGTTCATCGTCGGCCTGGATGAAGGTATTTTGCCCCACAGCCGCAGCCGCGACGATCCCGAAGAAATGGCCGAGGAACGCCGTCTTTTCTACGTGGGCATCACCCGCGCCAAAGATCAGCTTTACCTGGTGCGCGCGGAACGCCGCAGCACCTTTGGTGATGTCGATTACGGCGAACCCTCCCGTTTTCTGGCCGACATCGACGATTCCCTCATTCTCAATCAGGGCAAACGCAGTGCTTCGCGCCGTGCTTCTTACGAGGCGGATATGACCTGGGGGCCAGCCTACAACACTTCTTCACGGGCACCGCGCCGCGTCACCTTCACGTCGCCGCAGGCCAAATCCTCCCGCTATAAGGCTGGCATGCGCGTCCGCAGCGCTTCGTGGGGGGAAGGCATTGTGCTCGAGAGCAAGATCGAAGCCGACGGTGAAGAAACCGTGGACGTCCATTTCGAGTCGGTCGGGTTCAAGCGCGTCATTGCTTCCCTCGCCAACCTCGAGATCGTGGAATAGAACCGAAGAAGGCCGCTGGCCTTCTTTTTTATTGATCTGCCTCACCTTCCACTATAATGGAGAAAAGAGAACTTCTCGAAGAGGGAGATTCCATGACTGCCAGCCATCAACCGGATTCATCGGTCCTGCCTGCCGCCCAGACAAACTTTCTGCGCCACAAGGCGGATTCCCGCCGCGAACGCGGAGAGGCGCAGTGCCGTGCCGGGGATCTGCTCAAAGGACTGACCCTGTTCCAGCTGGCCCTCGATACTTACCGTTCCATCGACGATCATTTCAATGAAGCCTACACCCTGCAAGAGATCGGCGACGTCCATTTCCAGCTCAAACGATTGCCGCAGGCCCTCACTGCCTATCGCTCTGCCCTCGATCTTTACCGGCCCCTCGCCGATCCGCTCTATGAGGCAGTCACCCTGCGCTGTATTGGCAGTACCCTGTTTTCGCTGGACCAGCTAGATTCCGCTCTCGAGACTTATCAGCAGGCCATCGAACGCTTCCGCGCCGACGATAACGGCCCCGGCATAGCGGATACCTGGATTTCCATCAGCCAGGTGCATCTCTGCCAGGCTCATTTACAGCTGGCCTGCGCCGCGCTGGAAAAGGCCCAGCTCCTCCGCCGCGCCGTCCCGGATCCCTACGGCGAGGGCCTCGACACGCTCTCCTTTGCTAGATTTTTACTCGCGGCCGGCTATTCCGCTGAGGCGCTGACTTACGCCCGACAGGCCCGCCGACTTTTCGTTACCTGCGACGCCCTGGATGAGGTCATTCAGGCGGATCGGTTGCTGCAGAGCCTCGAACCGTGATTTTCTGGCCCGTGTCTCAGCGCACCACCCCGATCCAGCTAATGTTTCCCTCTCCGCTTAAAGTAAAAGCACTGCGCATCACCATTTGATCCAGATCAACAGCCTCGATGCTCTTCCCGGTGTTGCCCAACACATACAGTGTCGTTCCCGCAGCATTGAAATCCATCTTACTTATATAATCGCTATAGGCCAGCCGGATTGACCTCCGCGTCTCCCGATTGAAGAGCTGTATTCCATTGCGCCCGCCGGCCGCCAGCAGATCGCCCTGCGGTGAAAGCTCGAAATTCCGCATCGGCGGCTGCTCGACGTACTGGTTCAGGTCCAGCAAATCCGTGCGCTGCCCGGTCGTCAGGTTCCACAGGCACAGATGCAGATTGTTCACGTCAGCGCCTCCCATGTCTTCACAGGTCAGCAGCAGGGAATTTCCGTCCGGCAGCCAGCGCGGATTGCTTTCAGAGGCGGAATCCAACTGGGTCACCGGCGCTGCCTCCCCCGGCTGCCCGTTCGCGTCGAAAGTAACCTGATACAGTTTCTCCACGTCGCCGTAGTTGGGGCTGGAGACAGTGGCTGAGTAGATCAGGACGTTTCCCAGCGGGGAGAACTGCTGAGCATAGAAGCCTTCTACGGATTCCGGCAGATCAAGGTAATGCAGAGTACAGTCACCGCTGTCGCGGCAATTCAGGTTGACCCAACCGGCTTTTTGTTCGTAGTTTCCCTCTGCGGATTGCAGCCCGCCCAGTATGAAGGCCAGAATGCGGTCATCCGCCGACCACGAAACACTGGTGATCAGGGTGCCTCCGCCCGGCAGGGACGATGGCCCGGTCGGGAAGACGGCCAGCAGCCGCGGCTGGGATTCATCGAAACGCAGGCTGAACAACTGCGGGTTGAGAAAGTCAGTCTGCACGGAGTCATCGACGCGGGTGCCGGCCAGATAGTCGATCCCCTGCCGGTCGCGCTGGATGTGTACCTGGGCGACCTGACCGGGCAGGGTGGCAATGAGCCGCGGGGTCGCTCCCGCCTGCGCGGATTGGGCGTACAGGTCGCTCGTGGTCGCGTGCACTACAGTGAAGAGCAGATCGCCCGCCTGCAAGGCAGCCCCGGTTGAGTGGTAAGCATTCAGCGCCAGCGCGGTCGCACTGGGCTGGGCAGCAAAGCTGTCGCCGCTGACGACGGTGGTCGTGGATTGCACCACAGCCGCCGCTGCGTCTGGCAGCGGAAAAGCGAAGGTAAAGGGGCCAGGCAGCAGCACTTCGGCCCCCACGACCGGCAATTCCAGCTTTCCTGTCTTGATCTGGCCGTCATCGCCGAATAACTCGCTGAAAACCTGCAGCCGCCGCTCTGAATCGAGCGAACCGGAGCCATACCGGTCGGCAATCCCCGCCGGCCTGCCCAGTTCCAATCTACCCACCACCCAGCCGTCCTGTGCTTCCAGCGGAGCGCTGACCAGCGTCAGGCGCAGGCTGTTCACCCCGTCCCCGCTGATGCTGGCGCTCTCGAAATGGAGAGTATGCCCGCCGATCTGGATGTCGGCCGGCAGGGCAACGTTTTGCCCGGGCTGGGGGTTCGTGCCCAGATCCACGGTGATCATCACCGGTTCAGCCAGGGTCAGGGAAGCGGCCAGTGCCGGCAGGGTAAGTTTCGCCTCTCCGTGGACATCCGCGGGCAGGGCCAGGGTCAGCGTCTGCTCCAGATTGTCGCCATTTTGCTGCACCGCGGGCGCGGAACTGCTCAGAGAAACGCTGGCCTGCTCGTCACCGGCGCTCAGGGTAGCCTGATCATCGCCGGTGAGCGGATCAGTCGCGGCCAGCCCTGTGAGTGAGCCAACGCCGGGTGGGGTGAAGGGACTGTGGTTTGCGCCGCTGACGAGGAGAATCTGCATCCCTTCACTCGAATAGGCCGCACCCTGCACGCATACTTGGTAACCCAGTGGGGCAATGCAGGCCGAAGCGCCGCTCGTCGCGGCCGGAGTGGAGGTCTTCCCCAGCCCGGAGGTCTGCTGCCGCCATTCCCTGCCGCTGAGAAAATGCAGCGGCAGATGCCAGCCCGCCGGGAAGACCAGCGTCAGGTCCTGCGTTGGGTCAGAGAGGGACGCAAACGCCAGTTGTGCCTCCCCGGGCTGCGTCACCTCGAAGTGCTGCACCGGCAGCCGCGTGCCATCCGCGGTTTCGAGCCATACCCCCGAATAGTCCAGCCCGGCAGCGCTGGAGTGTACCCACAGACGCGTTTCCGTTGGGTCGGCCAGCCCGTTGACCACGGTCAGGTTTTCCCCCTCGTGTTCCTGGGTCACCGGTTGGCTCAGCAGGTAACTTGTGCTCAGCTTGAAAAAGCCGGTTTCTTCGGTGTATCCATAGCCCAGCAACTGTGCAAAGACGACCTGCACTGGCCGCGAAAAGAGCAACCCGACTGCCAGCAGCAGGAGCAGCGCCGGCACGGCGATCCGCGCCCCAAGCGCTGCGGAGCTGCGCTGCCGGGGAACCGCGGCAAGGGGAGCCATCTCTTTCACCCAGCGTGCCTTGAGATCAGCCGGCAGCGGGGCCGCGGCCGGGAATTCCGCCAGCTCGTTCACCAGCCCAGCCAGCGAGGGGGTAGACGATTCCGTCAGAGGGGAGCTGCCGCGCAGGCGCCGCTCGATCAGGGCATTGAGCCGCATCACTTTCACGCAGTTAAACAGCATCGCTCTCTCCTTCCCGTTCGGCCAGCTTTTCTTTCAACTGGTGCAGCGCCCGATACAGCAGCACCCCCACGTGGTTGGGGCGGAGCCCCAGCAACTGCCCGATCTCGCGGTTGCTCATGCCGCCGGCAAACTTGAGCGCCAGCACTTCCCGATCTCGTTTCTCCAGCGTTTGCACTGCCTCGATCAGTTCCTGCTGCCGTTCCTCCCGCAGCAGATTTTCCTCCGGCAGAGGGGCCAGATCGGGCAGTGTCTCTGTCACCGGCTCCGGCGCCGGCCGGCTCTTCCAGACATTGATGGCCAGATTGCGCGCGATCGCGAACAGCCAGGTCTTCAGGCTGGCCCGCCGCGGATCGTAAGCATTTTTTGCCAGCAGCGAGCGCTGAAAGACCTCGGCGGTCAGATCAGCCGCGCTGGCCTCGTCGAAACCGCTCAGGCGAAAATACTTCTCCAGAGCGGCAGTCAGTTCATCGAATTGGGCCGCCAGTTCCCGGGTAGCCGGGTTCTCTCTCACCATGAAGTTCCTCTACTTATATATACAACGAATCCGCCGATTGATTACACCATCGGCTTCCATCGTAATTACGCCCTATCGGATCATAATTCACTTAAAAACGCACAAAACTTCATGTAGTATATGAATTTCCGCCTAGTGGGGAAACAACAAAAAAACTGCCCTACTTTTGTATTTCGTGGCGAAGTATTTGAAAAGGCAGTAGGACGTTGAAGTATAATAATTATTGATCAATTTCCCCAAAATTTATAAACTTTTCCAAAAGACAAGAAAATGAAAACAGAGAATGAAGTTTTTTCTGACAAAATAGAAGGATTCATTCACTCAGAAGATATTACTAATTCCGTCATTGGTTATTTATCAATGATGCCAAAATTACAAAAAGGGTTTCTAGTTCGCCAATTTATCATTTTTCATAAAAAAGATTTATCTGAAGTGATTCTTGAAAAAATGGCCAATGGGGCTAACTTTTTCATAGAACAACGCTTGGGGAATTTTTTTACGATCCAATATAAATCCAGAGATACAAATCGCCGCGAAAAAGCATTTATTATAATTCTGCCTAGCTCTTCTAAAAATATCTCAAGAATTACTTCTATATCCGATTCATTTTTTTGGAACAATGTAATAAAAAGAAATATAAAGAAATTTTATCCTGATGCTATGCCGGTTTTTTTTCGACAAAGTGAAATTGAACAAGCTTTATACAAGTTAGAAAAAGGATTAGGATATCAATTTCGAATTCGGATTGCTGATGTTACCGTAAAAGAAGAACGTAATCAAAAAACAAAGTCCCAATTTAAAAGACTCGATACTCAACGATGGTGGACCGAATTACCTATTTCTGAAGTTTTTAGTCAAGCTCAAGAAAAAAATCAATGGTTTTCTGGCGTTCGTTTTGTAATTCAAAAAAGAGTAAAAAATTCGGATCAATTTGTCTCACAATCTACTGGAAGATTATCGAAATTTGGCGAATTAAGCATTGATTCATTCTATTCTGAAATTACAACTCATTTATTAAGTGAATTAGAATCCCAAGCATCTAGGCGGCTCTCAACACTTGATGGAAGAAGTCTTCGTGAAAGAGACTATGTTCCAGTTAAACCGATTGAAATAAGGTTTGAACAAGATGTTTTTTCCAATATAGAAGAAATTCATAGATTCGGAGACATTGTAACTGCTTATCCTAATTCAACAAAAGCGGTTTTCCATTCCAATCCCTACTATCATGCGAGTGTGGCAGATTTCATCGACGGCTCATCTTTTGAAGTTTGGATCCTTTCTCTGAATAAAGTAATCCTACTTCCACAAGCAAAATCTTCGGCACAAGCATTTGAGAGATTTATTAGTCATGTCTCATCAAATTTTTATGAGGGGGTAGTAGATGAATACCAAAACTGATGAGAAAGATATTACTGAGATAAAAAATCGAATTGAGGATTATGAAAGCACTATTCAAGCGGGGCAATCATTTATCAGCCTAGTTACTTGGGACAATTCTCATATTTTAAAAGAATCAAAATACTCATTTGGAAGACGAATGAGTATGTCAGATAACAATTACCTAAATCACAGTGGTGAAATTACCCCTGACATTGTGATTCAAAGAAGTCAAGAATTAGGATATGTTGTTGAAATAAAAAAATCATTACCGAAAGAAAAGAAAGAGTGGGAAGAAATTGCAAAGCAAATAATTAAGTATGATAATATTTCGACCGGTTGGTGGAACAGCAACGAAAAAATCAACACTCAGTGCGTTATTTTATTAATCCACATTAGTCGAAGTGTCGATTTTCGAGATTATTTTATTACCTACATAACTACGAATAACATTCACCTTAAACATAAAGTTTCTATCGTGGAATTTAGCAGAGCAGATGAAAGGGTACATAATTACTTGTTACGGAAACAATATGGTGAAATAGAGAATCCAAATATAGACCAAAAACTATATAGTGGGATACCTATTCCGATTGAAAAAGTTGTTGCTTCCTACGGGAATCAAAAATTTTACGACAGTGAACCTCCCTGTATTGAGTATACAATGGCCATATTGTGGCAAGATATTTTCAACTCGCGAAAAGGATCAAAAAAGGATACTCAACATCGAGCTTACATTATTGAATTATCACTTAGCCAACTCACTGAAGAAATGCAAAAATTGTATGGCGCGACAGGAAAATCACAACATGATGTAGAATTTCCTCAAGAAAGTTGGATTAGAAAAGCAATGGAAGGATTTGTTGATTTGGGCCTTGCAAAAAAACTAACAGATAATAATTATAGGGTTTTTTACAAGTACCTACGACAAGATCCTATTTCATATTTTGCAAATAGCAGAAAAAGAATAAAATCAAAACAGGTTTCTAACGGTGAACAATTATCTTTATTTTCGCAAGACTAATTTTTTTGTCTTTTTCAAATATTTAACATTTCCCTTACTCCTTTTATCAAAAAGTATTCTCTGTGCCTAAACTACGCTTAGTTTTTTAAGAAGTATGTTCAGTTAGGAATTCTGTTATTGTCGAAACCATAGCAAAACCAGATCGCTTTTATTTTTGACACTTTTCGGGCTTTTCATTGGCCCTGATCAGCGGATAGATTTTTTCGCCCCTCCCCGCCACCATGAAAGTCAATCCCCTGAACGGGTTTCGCTTTTCAGCGCCATTTCTGGTATAGTTCAACGATTATGGATGCATTGCTGGCCTTGCTGCCCATTTTGATCGTGATCTTTCTCATGGTTGCCCTGCGCTGGAGCAGCCCGCTGGCCGGGCTGGCCGGCTGGCTGGGCAGCCTGGTCGTGGCGTTCTTGGCCTTTGGTCTGAACTGGCCGGTTTTCTGGGTTTCGCAGGTCAAGGGGCTGCTGCTCACCATGAACGTGCTCATCGTCCTCTGGCCGGGCATCTTCCTCTACGTGATCGTCGATCAGATCGGCGGCATACGCGCCATCGCCGCGGCACTGCAAGGGATGGTGCGCGACCGCGGCTGGCTGCTCGTCTTGCAGGCCTGGATGCTGGCTGCCATTATCGAGAGCCTGGCCGGTTTTGGCCTGCCCATCGCCATGACCGCTCCTCTCTTGATCGCGCTCGGCGTGGAGCCCATCACCGCCGTTTCCGCGGCAGCGGTGGGGCACACCTGGGCCGGCAGTACCGGGGGCATGGCCATCTCGCTGCAGGTGCTTTCGGGCATCACCCACGATTCCTTCTCTGCCCTGTTCCCTTCCGCCGC
>JAAZOQ010000362.1 GCA_012797695.1 Anaerolineaceae bacterium
ACGTAATTCGAAAGGTAAGGATCGATCAGAAAGCGTCCTCCGCTCCAGTCGATCAGCGCGCCAGCCTGCCCCAGATAAGTGATCTTCAGCAATCCATTGAATTCCATCTTACTTCTCGTCTTTTCTGACCTTCTTGCTCTTTTCTTCAATGCGTTTGAGAAAACGATTGCCGTTCTCTAAAGCAGGAGCCAAGGCAATGTCAATGACCTCATCCATGTGGCGCACGAAGATGATCTTCAAGTCTTCACGAACCTTCTTGGGAACCTCGACCAGGTCTTTGGCGTTCTTCTCTGGCAAGATAACCGTCTTCAAACCAGCACGGTGGGCCGCCAAAATCTTTTCACGCACCCCGCCGATGGGCAATACATTGCCGCGCAGGGTGATTTCACCCGTCATGCTGACTTCTTTGCGCACGGGCCGTTCGGTAAAAGCTGAGATCAAAGCTGTGGCAATCGTGATCCCGGCACTGGGGCCATCCTTCGGAATGGCACCTTCGGGAACGTGAATGTGAATATCAATATCCTCGAAAATCTCTGGATCAATTCCCAGCGGATCGACGCGCGATTTCATGTAAGAAAGGGCAGCCTGAGCTGACTCCTGCATGACCTCGCCTACCTGGCCGGTGATCTGCAAACTGCCTTTGCCTTCCATGACCAGTACTTCGATTGGCATGATATCGCCGCCGTTTTCCGTCCAGGCAATGGCAGTAGCCACCCCCACCTCGTCTTCACGCTCCGCTTCAGCAAAAAAGAATTGTGGTGGGCCCAAGAATTTCTCGATGGCAGCCATACTGAGGGTCTTCGTAAAGCGTTTCTTCTCAGCCTTTAAGCGAGCTGTCTTGCGGCAAAGTTGCCCAATTTCCCGTTCAAGGTTACGTACCCCGGCTTCATAGGTATATTCGCGGATCACCTTGCGCAAGGCTACTTCATCGAATTGCAGCTCGTCCGGCTCCAGACCGCTTTCTTCCAGTTGTCTCGGGATGAGAAAGCGCCGGCTGATCTCAAGTTTTTCTTCTTCGATGTAGCCGGGGAACTCGATCACTTCCATGCGATCGAGCAACGCCGGGGGAATGTTGCCCAGGTTGTTGGCGGTAGTGACAAACATGACCTTGGAAAGGTCATAAGGTAATTCAAGATAATGATCCGAGAACGAGAAGTTCTGCTCCGGGTCGAGTACTTCCAGCAGCGCGGAGGAGGGATCCCCGCGAAAATCACTGCCCAGCTTATCGATCTCATCCAGCATGAACAACGGATTGATCGAACCCGCCCGCTTCATGGTTTGGATAATGCGGCCGGGCAAAGCGCCGATGTAAGTGCGCCGATGTCCACGGATCTCCGCTTCGTCACGCACTCCGCCCAGCGAAAGACGCACAAAATTGCGTCCCAGAGCCGCGGCAATGGACTTCCCCAATGAGGTTTTGCCCGTCCCCGGAGGTCCGGCAAAGCACAGGATCGGCTGACGATCCGTTTTGGGTTTGAGACTCTTGACCGCAATGTACTCCAGAATACGATCTTTGGCCTTGCCCAGTCCAAAGTGATTCTCGTCCAGCACTTTGGAAGCATGCAATACATCCAGATTATCTTCAGTGGCATCTTCCCAGGGCAAATCCAGCAGCCAATCGATATAAGTACGCAAAATCGCCACTTCGGGGGCCATGGCCGGCATCTGGTTTAAGCGCTCGATCTCTTTATTAGCCTGGGTCTTGGCCTCTTCCGGCATCTTCTTGGCATCGACCTTAGCCTTCAGTTCCACCAGTTCGCGCGACCAGACATCCCCTTCGCCCAATTCATTTTGAATGGCTTTCAATTGCTCGCGCAGGTAAAATTCACGCTGAGAACGATCCACTTCGCTTTGCACGCGGGTCTGAATCTCGTCCTCAAGCTGCAAGACGTCCAGCTCTTGAGCCAGCAGCCAGTTGACTTTTTTCAAACGCTCTTTGGGGTCAAGAATAGTAAGCAGTTCCAACCGTTCGTCGTAAGGCAGCGAAACAGCCGTGGCGATCATATCCGCCAGCCAGCCCGGTTCTGTAATGTTGATGGAAAACAAATGAGCTTCATCTGGAAGGGTGCGGTCCAGCTGCACGCAGCGCTCGAACAAATCGCGCGAAGTGCGCATCAAAGCCTCAGTCTGGCGATTGCTGGTTTCATCCTCTTCGATGACCTGGCCCTTCACCCACCAGAAATCATCCTTCTCGATGATCTCGATGATCTTGACCCGGCTGCGCCCCTGCACCAGGGCAGAACCATTGCCATCCTGCAAAGACAGCAAGCGGCCCACCGCAATCTCGACCCCTACTTCCAGAAAGTCGTCGTGGGTGGGATTCTCGATGTCGCTGTCCTTGAGCATCAGGGCGATCATCGTTTGATTTTCTTTTTGTACGTAGTTGATGGCATCCAGGTTCGGCCCGGGTACGACGAAAATGGGCGAGACCATGCGTGGGAAGACAACAATGTCCCGCATGATCATCGCCGGGCAGGTTATCATGCCATTTTCATCTGGAACGGAATCGGGCACCTGATAAAGTTCGTCCGTTCGCTGGTAAAGGGCTGTGGTGTATTCTTCTGGATTATCGATCCGTTTTTTCCATTCCTCGGTTTTCATCTCATCCTCAAGTACTCTGGTAATTCAATAATTTTTTTTGAACTTCTGGCCATTCTTCACGCACAGCCGCAGCCACAAAAATACTCCCCGCAACAACGACCGCTGTTTCATGATCCGCTTCGTTCATTGCCTCCTCAAGCGCAGCAGCAATATCGGGTATTGCCACCGCTGAGCGGCCAAATTGATGCGCTAATTCTACCAGTTTCTCTGCCGAATAGGCGCGCGGATGGGTACTTTGCGTCGCAATCAGCCGTTTCACCCGTGGCATCAACTGGGTGAACATGCCGGCAATGTCTTTATCTTCAGAAACGCCAAACAAGAGAATCACCGACTGACAGCCCAGATAATCATCGATGGTCAGACGCAATTTCAGGGCTGAATCCAGATTATGGGCAGAATCCACGACCAGAATCGGATCTTTGTTCAGCAGTTCGAATCTACCTGGCCACCTCACCGCAGCGAAACCCGCCTGAATCGCTTCCTCTGGGATAGATATCCCTTCAGCGCGCACCTGCTGGATGATGGTGTAAACGGTCGCCGCGTTCTGGATCTGGTGGTATCCCAACAACGGAATGGTGATCTTTTCTGGCTGCCAGGAAGAGTCTGTCCCTTCCAAAAAGCGGTTCATTTTCTCCTGCTCCGC
This sequence comes from Anaerolineaceae bacterium, assembly GCA_012797695.1. Classification (GTDB taxonomy): domain Bacteria; phylum Chloroflexota; class Anaerolineae; order Anaerolineales; family Anaerolineaceae; genus UBA6107. Next base: position 3,245 of record JAAZOQ010000362.1, read on the forward strand.
TCTGGTCCAGACCAACAGGGATTGCTGATCCAGCGAACGCTCTGCAGAGGTGAACAGCACGTCACGCCCAACCTGGGTCAGCGGAGCGTAGCGCTCTGCGGCAATACGCTCGATCACCTGACGGGCACTGTCTTCCTGCGGAGAAACGATCACCGGCCGTCCCTTCTTGATGATGCCCCCCTTTTCGCCGGCAATCTGGCTGAGGGTATTCCCCAACACGTTCATGTGGTCGTAAGACAGTGAGGTGATCACCGATACCAGTGGATTCACGATATTGGTGGCATCCAGACGCCCACCCAGACCGACCTCAACCACCGCAATATCTACCCGATTTTCTGCAAAGGCAGTGAACCCCAAAGCCGTGGTGATCTCAAACGTCGTCAGATCCGGCACTTTCTCAATAGCCGGCTTGATTTTCTCCACCAGTTCCACCATGTACTCATGAGTAATATTGTGGCGGTTGATCTGAATACGCTCGCAATAATCCTGTAAATGGGGAGAAGTATACAGGCCCACTTTGTACCCGGCCTGCTGCAGGATGGCAGCCGTCATGGCAGCCGTGGAGCCTTTCCCCTTGGTACCGGCGATATGGATCACCGGATAAGTTTGCTGAGGGTCACCCAGCAATTTCATCAAATCGGCCATCCGCTGCAAGTCAAAATTCGCCGCAGCCAGACGGTCCTGGCGGGTTAAACTGAAATCAACAAAGCCATACAGGTAATCGAGGGTTTGCTGATATTTTTCTTCAAGATTGTCCATATATTTTTTTGCCATTCTAGATTATATTAATAAAGGCATTGTAATCTTGCGCGAACCATAAAGCAAGGCAAGAAGAAACGGGGATGATATGTTA
>JAAZOQ010000363.1 GCA_012797695.1 Anaerolineaceae bacterium
ACGCTCTGCGAAGAGAAAGGCCTGAACATCGTCGTGCGCCCCGGTCCGCAGATCAACTCTGAATTGACCTGGTTCGGTTATCCGCTGCGCATCCTCGAAGATGAAGAGATGCAGGCACAAACCGCCTGGGGCAGCAAGGCAGTTTTGACCCAGGTTCCACGGCCCATCCCGGCACTGAGCTATGCTTCAGACAAATTCTATGCCGAGACAGCGCTGTGGTACGATGCCATCTTTGCCATTCTGGTGAAACATCAGTATCCGAAAGGACGACTGATCGCCTGCCAGGTGGATAACGAGATGGCATTTTTCTTCCACATCAACCCCTATGAGTCGGATTTCAGCCCGGCAGCCATCCGCTGGTATCAGGCTTTCTTGAAGAACAAATACGGCAGCATCGACGAACTGAACAAGGTGTACCGCAAGAACTACGTTTCGTTCGAATACGTGGATGCTCCGCGGCGTTTCTCCGCAGAGAATTTCAACGACATTCCCTATCACACTGACTGGATCGAATTCCGCGAACGCTATTTGATCGACTCGATGGACCGGCTGGCCAAGATGATCCGCGAGCGCGGCTTGAAAGTGCCTCTGTTCCACAACTACCCGCATCCGCTGGGTCCTGGCGGTTCCGTGAGCGGAATCACCACTCCCTTCAATTTAATAGGCCTGGAAGAGAAACTCGATTACGTCGGCTTCGATATCTATTCACGCAAAGAGCTGTACGCCCACGTCAAAACCGTTGTGTCGTACGTAGTAGGCTCGAGCCGCTTCCCATACATCCCCGAGTTCATCGCCGGGGTGTGGCCGTGGTATCTCAACCCCGGTGGCTTCGAAGATGAAGAGTTCGTGACCAAAGCTGCCCTGATGCACGGCATCAAAGGATTCAGCCGCTACATGATCGTCGAACGTAATCGCTGGCTGGCTTCCCCGGTGCGCCGTGACGGCCGGGTGCGCAAGGCCAACTATGAGGTCTTCCGCCGGGTCAACGAGATGGCGCTGGGCCATGATTTCGTCAATCACAAGCGCCAAGTGGATGTGCTATTGATGGCAAACCGCGATTATGATCGTCTCGAAGCGGCCACTGCCTTGATCTCTTTCCCGGGTGACTTCCTCGAACCGCTGTTGGGCGTTTCGGAATACCCGAACTTCATGATCACCTCTGAAAAGACGCTGGGTTTCAAAGAAGCCATCCAGCAAGAAAAAGCCAACTGGTTCACCAAGAACTACAAAGCCCTCGAAAAGACAGGCTATCAGTTCTTGCTGAGTGATTCTGATCTGGCGCAGGAGCGCATGCAGGAATACAAGGCCATTGTGGTCAGTTCCTTCGAATTCATGGGCGCCAAATTGCAGCGCAAGCTGGTGAAGTACGCAGAAGCCGGCGGCACCGTTGTCCTTGGTCCGCGCCTGCCGAACTTGAACGAGAAGATGGAAAGCGATACGGCTCTGGTGGATGCCCTGACCCCGGCGAAGCAAAGCGCGCTGGTTTCTGATGGCGAGACGCTGGGTTACGTCTACCCGGTAGGCAAGGGCCAGATCGTGCACCTGCCGCAGCTGGTTGATGCCGAAAAAGATCTGAGTCTGGTGCTTGATAAACTCGGCGCCTTGAAGGTGCAGAAGAACGACGTGCGTCTGGATCTGACCGTGCATACTCTGCCCGAGAAGAAGAACAGCCCGCTGGTCTTCGTCTGCAACCCGACGGCAGAGGCGATCGAAGCCGAAGTAGGGATCGGTGCCCCGATGAAGAAGGTCAAAGAAATCTGGAGCGGCCAGGAAATCAAGGCCGACGGCAAAACCTGGCGCGATACTTTACCGGCGTATACCATCAAGATTTATGAGTGCGAGGGATAACTATGTTGCATA
>JAAZOQ010000364.1 GCA_012797695.1 Anaerolineaceae bacterium
AAAACCCCACACCGGCCAGAACCTTTTGCAGGTCGCGCCAAACTTCGCCCAATCCCGTGACCAGGTCAATTCGAGCAAAAACAGGATCAGCAGCGCTCCCCACAGCATGATCTCGAAGGGCGCCGTGCTCCACTGGCACGGACCGGTGATGGTCAGCCAGTCAGAGGGGCAGGTAGCTCCATAGATACCGAAAACGTACAGTGCCCGATAAAGGGTCATGAACAGGAAAAAGGCAAAGAAGAACGCGCGGCGTATGCGTACAGAAAAGCTCAAATTATTCAACTTAGTAGGCTCCGTTCCCCATGATCACCACCCAGATCGTGCGGATCAAAATACGCAGGTCCAGCCAGATGGAGTAATTCTCGATGTAGTAGAGATCATCTTCAGTGTGCAGGTGCATAACCCGATCGCTGCGACCATTCACCTGCCACCAACCGGTGATTCCCGGCGGTACGGAAAGGCGGCGCCGCTGCCAGTGTTCATATTGATTGGCCAACGACGGTAGTTCCGGGCGCGGACCCACCAGGCTCATTTCGCCCTTGATGACGTTGATAAGCTGCGGCAGTTCGTCCAGGCTGAAACGGCGCAGAAAATGCCCTGAGCGCGTCACCCGCGGGTCGGAGCGCGTCTTGTGGATGACGTTGCCGTTCTCGTCCAGGTGCTGCACTTCGGCCTGGCGGCTCTCGGCATCGCGTACCATGGTGCGGAATTTGATCATCTTAAACAAGCGGCCGTTTTCCCCCACCCGCGGTTGCAAAAAGAAGATCGGCCAGCCGGCATCGATCAGAACCACCAGGCTCACGATCAACAGCAGTGGAGAGACCACGATCAGGCTCATAGTCGCCATCCCCAGATCGAAGATACGCTTGATCACCCGGGCATAATCATTCAGCGCCGGTGCACGCAGGTCGAGCAGCGGCATTCCTTTTAGATTTTCGACATGGGTATTCGCAAAAGAAAGATCGTAGTAATCCAGGGCCACCCATACTCCCAGCGGCAGCACATCCAGCGCCATCGCAATCACCTCGATCCACTCACTCATATTGCGCGGCAGCGCGACGACCACATCGCTGGCATCGATCCGTTCGATTTCCTCGATCACCTGCTGGATCGTTTGCGGGCAGTGCCCCGGAGTTTCCTCGCTGACAATATCACTCTTTTTCAAGTCCAGTGTAGCCAACTGTTCCAGGCGCGGACCGAGACTTTGCTTTAGAATTTTCTGTGTCTTTTGCAGTTCGCTCCCGCTGCCCACAATGAGGATGCGCTCCCCGGTGTGCAGCGTTTCTTTGCGCAGGCGAAAGACCACCCGAAACCCCAGCCGCCACAGCACACACAGCAGGTAAGCAAAGATCACGATCAGCAGAAACAAGGCCCGCGAGAACTCGCGATAGGTCAGGTAGAGGATGCCCGCCTGCGAAACGGAAGCGACCATTGAGGCCACCGTCAGGGTGGAAAGTTCATCCACCACCCTGAAGAATTTTTTGCTATCGTAAATGGAAAACGCGGCCAGGATGAAGACCCAGACCAGCGGAAAGATCACATACAGCCACAACGGATACTGAATCCCGGCCGGGATTTCAGCAATGAATGAGACGGAATTCAGCCAGACGCGCACCACCGACATCGAGAACATCGAAAGGAGCACAAAGGCCGCATCCAGCCCGATCGAAAATATAGCAAAATTCGTTGAAAATCTGCGCAGCATCTCCCCGAACCACTCCCTTCCCGTTACTTCATTTTATCGCGGATTATCTCAACAGCTTCCAGAATCATGAAACGAGGATTGTGTTTCAGGTAACGTTTCCACAGCCGCCCCGGCTCCTGCGTCAGGCGGAACAGCCATTCCAGCCCCAGCCGCTGTATCCAGGCTGGAGCCTGGCGCACCACGCCGGCATGGAAGGCAAACGCCGCCCCCACCCCCAGCATCACCGCCTGGATGCGGCCACGATGAGCAGCGATCCAACGCTCTTGCGCCGGGCAGCCCAGCGCCACGAAGAGAATCCGCACCCCGGTTGCCTCGATCTGGGCCGTCAGTGCTTCATCCTGCTCCTCAGATTGCAGGCCAAAAGGCATCTCGGGCAGCTGGCACACCCGCAGCCGCGGGAACTCAACCGCGAACCGCGCCAGCATCGCCTGCCTGATCTCGGCCGTGGAGCCCAGAAACCCCACCGCCACCCCCGCGCGTTCCGCGGCACGCAGCACCTCAAGCATCAGCGTCGGGCCATAGACCCGCTGCTGCCCGTGAATCCCTTTGCAGCGCAGCGTCCACACCAGCGGCATCCCGTCTGGCGTCACCAGGTCCGCTCCATTCACCGCCGTTCTGAAATCGGCGTGGTCGTAAGCCTCCATGACCATGTGCACGTTGGCGGCATACACACTGCGCGATTCCCCTGCCCGTGCCCATGTCAGGATTTGGCCGACCGCTGCCGGGTAAGAGGTAAGGGAAATGCTTGACTTAATAATTTCGGTTTTCAAATCAAATCACTTTCCGATGTCTGCCTTCCAGGAAAAAAATTGAGCGAAAGCATATTTTAAAATAATGATTTTTAGAATATTCTTGGCTTTATAACAAAAAGGGTATAACTATAGAAGAAATTTTACTTGTTCCGCAACAGAACAACAAATTACCATTCATTTGATAAAATCATTTTATCATTACCATCTTAAAACGTTTGCTCTAATGGAGCATAAAAGTAAAACCATGGAAATTCCCAACAAAGAACTTAATAACCTTGCAAAAGGTGTTTCGCAGGGGCTGGTCGGATCAGTTGGTGGACGGTTTCTCAGCGTTTTAGGAAGTATTATCGCCGCTCGCGTTCTAGGCCCAGCGGTCTATGGGTTATATGCCGTCGGTTGGACTATCGTCCGTTTTTTCTCCCAGATCATCACTTTAGGTATGGATAGGGCTTTTTTGCGCTATGCCCCCAAATACTGGGGAAAAGATAACCTACGTGTTAAAGGATTACTTTATCAGGTTCTATTCGTATCTCTTTTGGCCGGGGTGGTTTTTGGTTTGGTTTTCTTTTTTGTCGCCCCTTTCCTGTCAAACACCGTTTACAAAAAACCAGAGCTGGAACTGGTTTTCCGAATCAACGCTTTCATTTTCCCAGCGCTCTCTTTGCTAACTGTGATCGCCGCAGCCACAAAAATCACCAAGTCCGTCAAGTATTCAGTCATTCTTCAAGACTTGGGACAGCCCTTACTTGATCTTATCCTTATGGTTTTCCTTTTCTTGATCGGGTTGAGATTAAAGGCTGCCATTTATTCTGATATATTTTCTTTCATTCTATTAAGTCTGTTAGGTATCTCAGTATTACTCAAACTTATCCCTGACCTTATCTCTCCCGGTGCTATCTATGATTACTCACTCAAAGAACTTTTCAATTACTCACTGCCCGCTGCTTTTGGTGGAGCATTTTCGGTATACATTTTCTGGGTTGACCGAATCTTGGTCGGATTTTTTAGATCTTCCATAGAAAACGGAATTTACCTAGCCGCGTCACAAATCTCAACAATTTTCTTAGTAATCATGGCCGGGATTTATAACATTGTTATCCCCCTGTTTTCCGAATCCTTCACCAAAAATGATTTCAGGGAACTAAATGAGACTTATAGAATAAGTACCAAGTGGGGATTTTATATTGGTTGTCCTTTCTTAATCTTGTTGCTGATATCTCCCTCACAAGTTATTAGCGGATTTTATGGAAATCAATTTTCTGATGGCGTTTCAATAATTATCATCCTCACCTTGGGTCAATTAGTAAATTTAATAACGGGATCAGTTGGTCCATTAATAATTATGACAGGGAACCAAAAATTTCTCTTTAGATTATCTACTATCATATTAGCTTCTGACATTATATTGAACATCATTTTGATACCGAAAATCGGGATTGCAGGGGCAGCAATTAGTACATCAATTTCTCTTTCAATACAATACTTTATTGAAGTTCTCTGGGTGAAGAAAAACTTAAATCTTTGGCCCTATGATAAAAAATACTTAAAGGGCATTACATCTTTGATAATTACCATGATAGTTGCAGCAATGATGAAGTATTTTATTCATCTTCCAACTTGGCCATTTTTATTCCTTCAAATCGTAATAATTTTCTCGTCTTTTTTTGGTATGCTCGTAATTCTGAAGCTAGATGTTGAAGACAAATATTTCTTAATGAACCTTTTTCCTAAAAGACGTCTATGAAAAACTTGGAAAGGTTTTCTCTGCAAGATTTATCAACTAAGAGGGTGGTAAATGGAATTTATACTCGGATCGCTGACATTTTTCCAGCGATCGCCTGGAAAATTCATCCAAATGCTCTGCAGAATAAAGCAAAAATAAAAGAATTAAAAGATAAATATAGAGGCAAAAGATGCGTAATTGTTGCAAATGGAGCCAGTTTAAAAAAAACTGACCTGAATAAATTGCAGGGGGAAATTACTTTTGGATTGAACAGAATCTATTTATTTTTTGCGTCAACTGAATTCCGTCCCACATTTTACATAGCCGCGGATAATCTTTTTATAGATCAATATTCGCAAGAAATTTCGACGCTAACTATGAAGAAATTTATCAATTGGGATAGAAGAAACCTTTTTACTCAACAGACTCTAGTATCATTTATATCAAACCTAAGCATGTATTAAAAGACTCTTTTGGGAAGGACTTAACCCAACCCATTGTTTTTGGAGCCACAGTTACTTTTGTCGCCCTGCAAATAGCTTACTATATGGGCTTTGCACAAGTGGTAATCATTGGTTTGGATCATAACTATTTTCGGAATGGAATTCCAAATACCCTTGTTACCCAAGTAGAAACATCAGATAACACACATTTTCACAAAGACTATGTGGGGACAGGGGAGAAAATGAAGTTACCTGATTTAAAGCGCTCAGAAATAGATTATTCGCTTGCCAGACAGGCATTCGAAGAAGATGGGCGAGAAATTCTTGATGCCACTATCGACGGGAAATGCACTATTTTCAAAAAAGTGAGTTTTGATTCCATTTTCAAGAACAGATCAGAGTTTTAGCTCCCCTTTTGCTCTTTCGGCAGTACCACCATGAACGTGGTTCCCTTGCCTTCTTCGCTTTCGACCATGATCTGGCCGTTATGCGCCTGCACAATGCGCCGTACTGAGGTCAGTCCCAGCCCGGTGCCCTCTTCGGAGCGTTTCGTCGTGAAGAAGGGTTCAAAGATCTGCCCAATGCACTCGTTCGGGATGCCGTTGCCGTCGTCCTCGACCTTGACGATGAAATTGCTGCCGTCGAACTGCGACGAGATGGTCACCTTGCCCGTTTCCCCGCTGATGGCCTCAATCGAATTCATGATCAGATTAGTCCACACACTTTGCAGATGATTATCGCTGGCCATGATCATGGGCATCTCGTAGCCGCGGTCGAAGCAAATGTTGATGTTGCGTGAAATGAATTCGTGCGACAGCAGCATCAGCGAACTCTGGATGTTTTCATTGAGATCGATCGGCTCGAAGGTAAATTCCTCCTTGCGCGCCGTCGAAAGCAGGTTCTTGACCACCTGGGTCGCTTTGGTCCCCGCCAGCTCGATCAGGCGGGCACTGTGCAGTAAATCCGCCATATCCTCGGGGATGTCAGCGATCAGCATTTGCGAATTGGCAATGATCGAAGTCAGTGGGTTGTTGATGTCGTGCGCAATCCCGGCGGCCAGTTGACCAACCGCGGCCAGCTTTTCGCTCTGGATCAGCTCCGCCTCGAGCTTGCGTTTCTCGGTAATGTTTTGTTCGAGCAAGATCACCTGACGCAGCTTGCCCTCCACCGGCGGCACCGGGTAAGTATGGATTTCCCACTCCAGATTGCTGTTGTCCCTCTGCAAATAGTGCATGCGGCGCACGTCCGCCCGGTTGTTCTGCAGGGTCTTCTGCACCAGGCAGCCTGGGCAGGGCGCATTCAACTGAAATAATTGCTCATAGCATTTCTGCCCCACCAGCTTTTGCGGCGGCTGGCCGGCCCGGTCGGCCCGGCTCTGGTTGATGGCAATGAGGGTAAAGAATTCGTCCACAATGTAGAAGGATTCCGGAATGTTATCGAAAAGCGTGCGCAGGGTGTTGCGCGAATTGAGAAGCTGTTCCTGGCTCAGCAGCAGACTGTCATTGCTCTCCTCCAGGTTCAGGATCAGTTCGACCGAATGAATGTGCGCCGAAAGCACACCGGCCAGATGCAAGATCACGTCTTGATTGCTTCGATCGAACGGGAACCCGCTTGAATTGCCCACCGCCAGAATGCCAAACAGGCGCGTCTGGTACATCAGCGGCAGCGCGATCAGGTTGCGCAGGGTCACCCCCGCCGGTACGTCCACTGTGACATTGACGTCTCCCTTTTCGCTGGCGGAGCATTCCATGATCTTCAACTGATCATAAGCTTCGTAGAGAATTCCCCGCTCGAAAAGCACGTCCTCCTCGACGACCTCGCCCCCCTGCCTCAATGCAGTTTTGCGCTTGGCCCGGCTGCCTCCCTGATCATCGGTACGCAGCAAGACGGAATAATCCGCATCGAGAAGCTCGATCAAACCTTTGAGAAATTCAGCCTCATAATCAGCCAGGCTCAATTGCGGGTTGTTCAATTTGGTTAAAAGATGGATTGCCTGAATAGCAGTTTGATTGGCAGTCAAGGGAGCCTCTTATTCGTTCTTCGCTTCTGCACGGATGGTGTATCCAAACCCAGGGACAGTTTCGATGAACGCGGGGGCTTTGGGGTCATTTTCGATACGTTCACGTAAGTTCTTGATGTGTACCCGCACCAGATCTGGGCTGCCGGAGTCCAGTGGGTAGTTCCATACTTCATCCAGCAGCCGATTTGGCGAAAAGATTTCGCCGGCATGGCGCATCAAATGGAATAACAGATCATATTGGATCGGGGTCAGACGGATTCTGCCCTTCTCGGGGGTTTCCAGCTCGAAAGTCCGCGTATCCAGGCTATAGCCGTTGATCTCGATCACATCTGCCTTCATTTCATCCCCATTGGGCAGAATGCTGTTGCGCGGCCGCGCATGGGAGTGATGCCCCTCGGTACGGCGCAGAATTGCCCGCACGCGCAAAATGAATTCATCCACGTTAAACGGCTTGCTCAGATAGTCATCCGCCCCAGCCAGAAAACCCTTCACTTTATCTTCGTCACGGGTTTTGGCCGTCAGCATCAGCACCGGCGTATCTTCGATCATTGGATCCTGGCGCATTTGCCGGCACACGGTCAGCCCATCCATCCCTGGCATAATGATATCCAACACCACCAGGTTGGGTTGATGTCTGCGGCAAAGCTGCAAACCCTCCACCCCTGATTGCGCGAGAATCACCCGAAAGTTTTCTCGACGCAAACAGTGTTCAATGGTTTGCGCGACGATGTCGTCGTCTTCGATCACCAGGATTGTTTTTTGATCCATAACGCCCTCTGATTTTTTTCGCTGTCAATTCTTGGTAATTCATTTGTAATTATACACAACTCATCCACAAAACTGCCAGAAATGGAACAATCTCGAAGAAATTCATGGAACTATTTTAGTCCAGATGCTATACAATTCAATTATCATCCAATTGAGGAGAATTTACATGAGGAAATTTGCCTGGGTCTTCCTGGTTATCATCGTGGCTGCACTGCTTCTAGGTGCCTGCGCAGCCCAGACCACCGCACCTGCCACCACTTCCGCCAGCAGCAATCCTTCTGCCGTTGCCGATGGCAAAACGCTGCTCGATACCCGCTGCACTTCCTGCCACTCCACCGCCAAAGTGGTCACGCAGCATCTGACCTCGGATCAATGGAAACAGGTAGTCGATAACATGATCAGCAGAGGGGCTACCCTCTCAGCGGATGAAGAAACGGTGCTGGTCCAGTATCTAGCGGATAACTTTAAATAGGATTCCTCTCCATCGTTACCCGGCAGCTTCGATCGTTTTTTGCAGCGCGGCTTCCAGGCCACCGCTGCCAAAATGAAGCACCGTCCGTGCGAGTTCCGGGTCGAAGAAAGTCATCGCGGTCTGCAGCCGAATTAACTGAATCGGGTCCAGGCCGCTTTCTTTTCCTTGCAGGCGAAGGGTCAGCTTCAATCCCGCACCCGCCAGGGTAGCCATCCAGTTGGGCAGCGTCACCACGGATTTGCGTTTCCCTTGAAGTTCACTCAACTTCCCCAGCAGATCTTTCCAGGTCAGGTTTTCATCTCCAATCACGTAGCGCTCTCCGCCTTTGCCAAATTCCACTGCCCCGGCAATGGCTTCACCAATGTGTTCCACCGCCACGCAATTGGTGCCGCCGTGGGTGTAGAAGAGGACCGGCGTTGCCGCCAGATAGTGCAGCAGCGGGGTCCAGATGGGCTTTCGCCCCGGCATGGAGCCAAAGATGTAGGGCAGCTCCAGCACCATCGCATCCATTTCCGCTCCGGCAATCTCGAAAAGAATCTCTTCCTGCTCTACCCGGCTGCGAATATAGGGATGGTGTTCTTTGAGCTTCATCTCAGGCCAGGCCCGATCGAAATAAGCAAAGTAGGAACCCAGCACAACCATGCGCTTTACCCCGGCCTGTTTTGCCAGGGTCGCCAGTCGCCGCGTCGCCTCGACGTTATATTTATGGAAGAAGGGATATGCCGGCGCTGGCGGAGTCGCCCGATCATCCGCCCCCGCGGCAAAGATAACCGCATCGTGTCCGCTCAAATGCTTTTCGACCTCAGCATCCGCTAGTTTGTTCAGATCGGCCAGCACGATCTCCACCTCTGGCGCGAAAAGGCCCTCCGCCGGCAGCGGCGGCAGTGCCAGAATGGAAACAGCGTAATCCCGCTTCAGTAACTCACGAACGGCATAGTAACCCAGAAACCCGGTACCACCAATAATCAATACTTTTCCTTTTGTCATTTAGCCCTCTTTTGTTATTACTATACAATAAAAAACCCGCTTTTCAGCGGGTCATTGGAACTAATAAGCCGATGTGGATTTTTCCGTGGGGGGGATCTTCCCCATCTCGGCTTCGACGATCTTGACGCCAGCACTCGCCCCAATGCGGGTAGCACCGGCTGCCACCAGCGCCTGAGCCTCTTCGAGCGAATGAACGCCGCCTGAGGCCTTGACGCCCATTTCTGGACCAACAGTCTTACGCATCAGGGCAATATCAGCCACTGTGGCTCCCCCACCCGAGAAGCCAGTGGAGGTTTTGACAAAGTCGGCCCCGGCCTTTTTGGCCAGCTGACAGGCGCGCACCTTCTCTTCTTCCGTGAGCAGGGAGGTTTCGATGATCACTTTCGAAAGCGCTTTGCGCTTTTTGGCTTCATTGACTACCGCGCGGATATCTTCTTCCACCAGGGTATCATTGCCAGCCTTCAAAGCACCAATGTTGATGACCATATCCACCTCAGCAGCGCCTTCTTCAATCGCCTGGCGCGTCTCAAAAGCCTTGGTGGCGCTGACGTTGGCCCCCAGCGGGAAACCGATCACCGTGCAAACCTTGACCGCGGAACCTTTGAGCAGATCAGCGCACAGGCTCACGTTACAGGGGTTCACGCACACTGAAGCAAAATGATATTTCAATGCTTCTTCGCATAAGACTGCAATCTTGTCAGGGGTTGCATCCGGCTTCAACAGGGTATGATCGATCAACCCGGCAATAGAACTTCCTTTTTCGACCATTTCGCACCTCTTTAAATAGTTTTGGTTACTGGCCAACCGTGGTTGGCGGAACAAAATAAGCAATGAAATCTCTCCCGGGGATAGCGGAAGAGTGCAGCGTCGCAAAGCCATTCGGATAGATCGCTTCTACCTGGCTGATGGCATCCGGTTGATCCGCTTTCAGAATAAACATCTTGGCGCGCGGATCGTCTTTCGTGGCCGGCACGTCTTTGGGCCAGATGGCATAATCCATCGTCGGATACCCTGCCACCATCGCGACCAGCCGTGTATCCACCCAGTAGGCCACCCCAACTACGTAGCAGGTATCGGGTGCACCCACCGAATCGATGAAATCGTGGCACACCTCGCCCATTTCTTTGGTATTCCAGGTGGCGTTGGCGTAAGACGTGTTGTATTGATTGAAGACCAGGTCATAATTCTGTGCTGCAGAAAGGGTCACGATCAGGAGCGCCAGCAAAACGGTCAGCCCCTTACCCAGCCCAGAGCGCGTTTTTTGCCAGATGCTGGTCAAGATGCTCTGGAAGCCAATGGCCGCGATCAGCAGAATGGGAATTACCGCTCCCCCGGCGCGGCTCAAAGAGGGATTTTCGTTCGGAAATGCCAGCGCCAGAATCGAGGGCAGCATCAGCACCGGGATAGCCGCCAAAAAGAAGAGATCCTGCCAGTTGCGCGTCTTGATCCAGCGGATGAGGACAACCACCAGCCCGATCAGGTACAGCGCGGCGGTGATGATATCCAGCGCGGGGCGGTCGGTGACCGAGATCACCCAGGTGCTGCCGTCGCGGAAGAAAGGCATGGTAATGGCGTTCCAGGTATTCGAGAAGAAAGTGCTCACCAGGTTGACGGGCAGTGCCACTTCCGTTGAGGTCATGCGCGTGAGGGTGCGGTAACCAAATGCCTCCGGATACTGCAGGGCAAAGTGCAGCAGCGGCATGGCCAGCACAAACGAAAAGGCAACGATCAGACCCAATCCCTGCCAGGCCAGCTTGCGCCGGGCCCGTTCCCGTTCGTGCAGTACGTAGATCAGGATGGCCAGCACCACCACCACGGGCATAATGCGAAAGGCCGAATAACCCAGTAATCCCAGCCCCAGAAAGATGCCGGTCAGGATGAAGTCATTGCGGCTGCCGCGCCGGATGGCCCGGAAGAGGAAGTAGAGGTCAATGGCCACGAACACCGGGCACAGGATCAGGCGCAGGCCAACTCGGGCAATGATGTTTGTCCACGCTGCAAACGTCGTGAGAAGCATTCCCAGCAGCCCGGTCCAGCGGTTGCCAAATTCTTTTCCCAAAAGATAAACGAAGATCAGCCCAACCATGAAAGCCAGGGCCATGCTCAGTTTCAGCGTGGTAAAGCCCAGGCTGGCGCCAAACCATTTGATCAGCGCTGCCGCCAGGTAGAACTGGATCGGCTCACGCCCGCCGTTGCGCGGGAAGAACATCGAGAATTTGCCGTGCAGCACGTCGTTGACGTCCAGCAGTTTCTCGGCGTGGTCACTGGTCATTTCCAGCGGAACCGTGCTGAGGTGATAGAAATGGAAAAAGGCCGCCAGCGCTAAAACGGCAATGCACAGCAACTGCCAGGAAGTGAGGTGAAAATTAATGAAGGGTTTTTTGAGGTAATTGATCCCCTGCTGTAATTGGGTCCGCAGGTCAAACGGCTGTTGCGGTCGCCAGAAGGTGATCAGTCCCAGCACCAGCGCCGCGAGCCACAGGGTAACGTTGAAAGCAGTGAACTGGTTATCTTTTAGTTCATAGAAAGCCAACAGGGTCACAAAAACAAACAGATACAGTGGAAGAATGCGAATGCCATGTTCGTCTTTGATCGCTTCAGCCGGAGCCGGCGCGACGATCTTCAATTCGTCCGCGCGCACCGCCAGCATCAGTGCGCTGAGGGCTGCCGCGTAGAAGACCAGAGAACCCGTCAAATTGTAAGAACTGGGTTCCAGCAAACTTTGCGCAAAAAAGGCCAGCACGAGGGCCAACAAGACCCGCCAAGCCAATGAAAGCCCGTGCCGGGCCCGGGCAGGTTCCGCCGTGGGTTCAAGCGGCTCCTGCTGCAGCAGCTCCCCCGCCTCGCCCTCATTCGGCAAGACCTCTGAAGGTTTCCCCCAATGCCGTGGATTAAGTTTCTCTTTCAAATAATCAAGGACACTTGGTTCTTCCATTGGTTCTGGTTTTCCTTTTATAGATTAGCTTGTTCGATTTCGTTCCGCGTACAGATAGGCCAGTTCGGCATGGACCGGGTTCGGGGTCAGCCGGGTGCTGTATCCCTGGCTCTGCAAAAACCGGATCATTTCGTGGTGATCGTGCAGGGTCATACCGTCATGGACTTCCATACAGATGCGTTCGATCTTTTGCAGGGCATCGCTGGGGGTATCGAAGAGGATATCATATTCTGCCCCTTCACAGTCAATTTTTAGATAGTCGATGCGTCCCTCTGGAATCTGCTTCAGGATGGATGACAGTGTCACCGTGGATACCGTCACGCTGCTGCTGCCATTCCCGGCGGCGGTAGAATGCTGCACCGCCTGCCCCGTTACCAGCTGCAGCACGGTTTGGCCGGCCCGACTGCTCACCGCAGCTTCAAGCACCGTGACGTTCTTGATCTGATTCACTGCAAGGTTGGCCCGAATCAACTGGATCGACTGCGGGAAAGGCTCAATGGCGATCACCCGTCCCTGCTTAAGCTGCCGTGCGGCCCAGACGCTGTAATCGCCCAGCGCCGCGCCGATATCCACCACCACCCAATCCGGCTGCAGCGGCACTGAAGCCTGTTCGTATTGCCGGTCGAGGACCGTCTCTTTCAGGATCCAGGCATCCATCAGCGTCACCACGGAGAAACTGGTCCCCTCCTTTAACTTGAGCAAAAGGGGTTGGTCGCTTGGGTTGCGCGTGGCCAGACGTATCAAGGCCAGCGGATTTTTCACTCCCGTGAAGAGGGTTGCGATCGAAGAAATGTAATAAGTCAGCACATTGGTCATTGCAATTTATCCAGTCCCAATTATATCCTGAGAATGGCCATCTATTGAATTCCCCTGGCTCTCAGCTCTGTGAAGCGATTCCATTGTTTTTCTTGGGCAGAGAGACTCTATTGACAAAATAGAATATATATTCTATTATAGGAATATGATGGCTCTCCTGACCGGTCTTCTGCGGATCATCCAATGTTGATCCACCTGAATACCCACTCGGCTTATTCCCTGTTACGCGGGTTGCCTTTACCGGCAGAACTTGCTCAGGCCGCTCACGATGCCGGCATGCCGGCACTGGCCCTGACCGA
>JAAZOQ010000365.1 GCA_012797695.1 Anaerolineaceae bacterium
CACGCTGAGTCATACGCAGGCAGCGCTCTTTATAGGGTTCATAATGGCGCTTGAACTCCTGCATGGCCACGAAAAAGCGCAAAAATTCTGGCAGCAGCTTCAGCGTATGTCCGCTGATCACCGAAAAATATTCCTGCGCGGAATTATGAAAGCAAGCATGCAATGGATTGATCAACGTCGTGGGTACTACAAAACGTCTGGCATAATGGTAGTTCTGCATCACAAAGTAGGCCCCATAATTGATCTTCTCTGCCGGGTCGTACAAAACTCGTCCCCCCAGACTCTTTGAGATCAGCAGAAAATCATGACCCGCCTCAGAAAATTCTTGAGCGCAAGCCAACCCGGCCATTCCCGCTCCAACAATGATCGTTTTTCCCTGCATTTTTTTTAGTGCTCCTTTTTATTATTCTATTATTCCAATAAGGTTATCGATTTAATAAAAAAATATCTTCCTTATTCAGGAAGACTAAAGAATCACTTGCTTCAATCAATGCTTTCATCATCTCAGGCACAGGTATCTTTCTCCGGGCAATCTTCACACTTAAAGCCATACGGGCAAGGCGTAAAACCCTTAACGAAAGCAGTCTCAAGCAATTGATGATATTGATCAATGGTTTCCAAATTCAGTGAATAGTAAACGCAGGTCCCTTCGCGCTTGCGGGTAATCAAATCCGTGGTGTGCAAGATCTTGAGATGTTTGGTGGCAGATGGCTGTGAAATACCCAATATCTCGGCAAACTTACTCACGGTCACCGAGCTGGCCGGGCTGGACCCCATGATCTTCATCATCTTCACCCGTTGCGGATCGGAGAGCGCATCATTGTATTCGCAAATCAAATTCACCAACCCTCTACTTCTTCCCAATGCAGCCTCCTTATTACCTTATAGTTATATTACTATATCGCTATACTTTCGTCAATAAATTCCGAGTAAAGATTCAGAATTAAAAAGCGGCCTTCTGACGAAGGCCGCCTGAACTAAACAAAAAACTTCAGCTATGAGAAACGTAGGCTTCGAGCATCAAAAGATTCTTTTCGCCTGACATCTGCACCACCCCCAAGAGCTGCTCCATGGAAGACATTTCCTCGAGCTGCTCACTGACAAACCAGCCCAAAAATTCACGAGCGATGTGGTTATTCTCGCTGATGGACAGATCAACCAGAGCATAGATCTTATCTGTCACTACCTTTTCCCAATCCAGCGCGGCCTTGACAACCTCTTCTGCTGAAGCAAAATCCATCTTCGGGGCCGGAATCGCCGGAATTTTTACCGTACCCCCGGCATCCAGAACAAACTGGACAAACTTCTGGGCATGCGCCCGCTCTTCGTCAGACTGTTTGCGGAAAAGTTCTGCGAACTTCTTCAGATGCCGTCCTTCGAAATAGGCTGCCATGCTCATGTACTGATTCGAAGCTTCGAGCTCATGACCAATCTGGTCATTGATCTTCTTGTTCAATTTCTCACTGATTAACATGTTTCCTCCATTTCTTCTTTTATACATCTAATTTATCAGATTTACATCAACAAAGCAAATGGGAGGATAAAACACAGATTAATTCTTTTGTTTTCGCAAACGTTCCAGAAAAGTGAGATAAATGGCAATCGAACCGGCTACTGCCGCATTCAGAGATTCAATGTGCCCCTTCATGGGCAAAGCAGCCACAAAGTCACAGGTTTGCCGCACCAACTGACGCATACCCTCGCCTTCATTGCCTACCACCAGCGCAATCGGACCAGTGAGATCCAGATCCTCGATGGGGCGCGAATCCGGACCGCCATCCAGGCCCACCACCCAGACCCCCTGCTTCTTCAGATCTTCCAAGGCACGGTTCAGGTTCGCCTGAGCAATCAACATGCTCTCACTGGCCCCCGCGGAAGCGGTCACCACTGCCGGCGTTACCTCAGCAGCGCGGTGCTGTGGAATCAGGATGCCATGCACCCCAGCGGCCTCCGCTGTACGCACCAAACTTCCCAAATTCTGGGGGTTTTGGATCACATCCAACACCAGCAAGAACAAATCTTCTTGCTTCTCCGCTGCAGCCGCAAGAATATCGCTGATATCCACATAAGGGTAGGCGCTGACCTCAGCGGCCACTCCCTGCGGGTTTTCGCCCATTTTCAGCAATTTTTCGCGGGGTACCATCTCGATGGGAATTTTACGGGACTGGGCCATTTTGCGCAGATCCAGGATCTTGCCCTTTTCCTCTATCCCGGCAGCAAAAAGCAGGCGAAACACCTGTCTGCGTTTCGCCTGAATCACTTCTGTCACTGGGTTACGCCCGGTAATCCATTCCTTCAAGAGCAGCTCCTATTTCCAATGCCAGAGCGTGCCCTCTTTGCTATCTTCGAGGACAACACCCAACTCAGTCAAACGATCACGGACTTTATCCGAAAGCGCCCACTGCTTGTTTTCTCGCAATTCTCTGCGAATCTCGATCAGCAAGTTCACGAACGGATCGGCCGCCTGATTCCCTGACTTTTCTTCTTTCAAAGTCAGGCCCAGAACGCCGGTCAAATCGAGGATGACCTCTCGCGCCGGCGTCAACTCCACGTCCGTCGCGCCATCAGCGCGTGCCTGGTTGATAACGCGCACCAGCTCGAAGAGCTGCGCCAGAGCACCCGCCGAGTTGAAGTCATCATCCATTGATTCAATGAAGCCTGCCTTGCAAATTGTGACCTGACTGGTTAAATTCTTCAAGGCTTCTGGAGCAGCGCCTTTGGCTCCCGGCAAAGCCGGTTTCAAACTGGAGCGCAAACGTTCGATAGCCTTTTCCGCCTGGTCAAGGATTTCTTCAGAATAAGAGAGTGGATTGCGGTAACCAGAATTCAGCACCAGCATGCGCAAAGCATCAGCGGGGTGATGAGCCAGGAATTCTTCAATGGTCACCAGATTGCCCACCGATTTCGACATCTTTTCGCCGCTCAACTGCAGCATTCCATTATGAATCCAGTAACGGGCAAATGGCTTGCCAGTAAAGCTCTCGCTCTGGGCGATCTCATTTTCGTGATGAGGGAAGATCAGATCATTGCCCCCACCGTGGATGTCGATCTGCTCACCCAG
This sequence comes from Anaerolineaceae bacterium, assembly GCA_012797695.1. GTDB lineage: Bacteria > Chloroflexota > Anaerolineae > Anaerolineales > Anaerolineaceae > UBA6107. The sequence goes on from JAAZOQ010000365.1 coordinate 3,062, forward strand.
GTGATTCAGATTCATGGCTGAACATTCAATGTGCCAGCCCGGACGGCCCATCCCCCACGGGCTTTCCCAGGCGGGTTCACCTGGTTTGGCGCTCTTCCACAGCGCAAAGTCCATCGGGTTTTCTTTGCGGTCATCCACATCAATTCGAGCCCCAGCCTGCATTTCATCCACGCGGCGGCCAGAAAGCTTGCCATACCCCTTATCCTTCAGAACGCGAAAATATACATCGCCATCCATCGGGTAAGCAAAACCTTTATCGATCAAGCCCTGGATCATCTTGATGATCTGGTCCATCTCGCGGGTGGCGCGTGGGTTCACCGTGGCAGGCAAGATATTGAAATCTTTCAAATGTTGTTCAAATTCATGGATGTACATCTCTCCCAACGCAAAGGGATCCATGTTCATCTGATTGGCCCGAGCAATGATTTTATCATCAACATCGGTGAAGTTCATTACGTGGCGAACATCGTAACCGCGATACATCAGGTAACGACGGATGATATCGAAAACCAGCGCTGACATGGCATGACCAATGTGAGCTTTGGAATACACGGTCGGGCCACACACATACATGGCCACCTTGCCGGGTTCCAGAGTAACAAAATCATCTTTCTTTCGTGTCAGTGTGTTATAAACCTTTAAACCCATCGAATCTCTCCTCTAATGTTCGCCGTTACTGGAATCTTCGGGTCGAGCAAAGATCATCCGACCCGCGGCTGTCTGCAATACTTTCGTGACCACTACCAGGATCTCTTTCTCCATGTATTCGCGGCCATTTTCTACCACCACCATCGTGCCGTCATCCATATAGCCTACTCCCTGACCAGATTCGCGGCCTTCCTGAATCACATGGACTGACATGATCTCACCGGGGAGCAGCACTGACTTAACCGCATTCGCCAATTCATTAATATTCAGGACTGTGACCCCCTGCAATTCCGCCACACGGTTTAGATTGTAATCATTGGTCAAAATGGGGCAGCGCAACTGGCGAGCCAGTACTACCAGCTTATCATCCACCTCACGCATTCCTTCAACATCAATATCAGAAATCCGCACGGGGATGGTGGGTTCCTTTTGCAAAGCCGCCAGCACCTCCATACCGCGGCGTCCGCGTTGGCGGCGCAAGGCGTCAGGGGAATCAGCGATATACTGCAGCTCATTCAGTACAAAACGGGGGATCAAAAGCGAGCCAGGTAAGAAACCGGTGCGAGTAATGTCAGCAATCCGGCCATCAATAATGACACTCGTATCCAGCAAGATAGTGCGATTATCCGCCCAGTTGGCATTACCAGCAGCGGCTTCCTTGCTACTGCCCGGACCTGCCCCTTTGAACGAGGAAAGGATCGAAAAGAGATCATCCTGACGGGTAACAAAAACTGCAACTCCGAGGTAGCCAAAGACCAGTACCCCGATGAAAGGAAGAATTTGGCCAAAAGGTTTGGGCAGCAACGAGATCGGGAAGGAAAACAGCGCTGCCACCAGAAGGCCCGAGATCAATCCCAACAGAGAAGCACTCAGGGTTTGAGCCGAGACACGGGTCAAGACAGATTTGACGGCGCGCACCGGGCGGGTCGTCACGTAGGGGGTCAAGATCAACCCCACCAGTGCCCCCAACAGCCCAAATGTGAAAGTGTATTGTTCGACCGTCAACATTCCAGGAACGGCATTGGAATTCGCCGAAATTCCCAGATTCTGCCCCCAAACTACCCCACCAATGGCAAGTACGATCATGCCGATTAAACGAATGATAAATTCAATATTCATGATAATTGCTCCAAAATTAATGTTAATGTTCTAAATAATAGAACTATAATTCCTCTCCTCATAGCATAACACTTGAAATTACCTACGTCAAATCATGGAAGACATTTTATATACAATATTAATAAAAAAACCTCGCACATTTTATGCGAGGTTCACTTGAGTGC
>JAAZOQ010000366.1 GCA_012797695.1 Anaerolineaceae bacterium
ATTGCTTTTCCCGGGAATGCAGGTGGTTGAGGCTTATCCTTTCCGTGTGATTCGTGATGCGGATATTGAAATTCAGGAGCTTGAAGCCGAAGATTTGCTGGAGACCATGCAAGAAAGTATCCGCCGGCGCAAATTTGGTTCGGTGGTGCTGGTGGCAGTGCAGGAATCCATGCCCAAGAACGTCAAAGCGTTGTTGAGTGCCAATCTTGAAATCCATGCTGCGGATATTTATGCCCTGAACGGGATCCTTGAGTTTTCCAGCCTTTCGCAACTCTATTCCAGTTCCGATCGCTACGATCTGAAATATCCGCCGTATCGTGCGGCGATTCCTATGCCCTTGCGCGAGGTCGAACAGGCAGGGGAATACTTCGATGCGATCCGGGAGCAAAATATTTTGCTGCATCATCCCTATGATTCATTCAACCCGGTGGTGGACTTTCTGAATGCGGCCGCCCGTGATCCGCGGGTGCTGGCCATTAAACAAACCTTGTACCGGGTGGGGCAAAATTCCCCAATTGTGGACGCGCTGCTTGAAGCCTCGGAACGCGGCAAACAGGTGGCCGTTTTGGTGGAACTGAAGGCACGCTTCGATGAGGAGAGTAATATCAGTTGGGCGCGTACGTTGGAGCAGGCCGGGGTGCATGTGGTCTATGGTCTGGTGGGGCTGAAAACCCACAGCAAGACGGGGATGGTTATTCGCCGTGAGGGGGAAGGCGTAAGACGTTATCTCCATCTGGCTACCGGGAATTACAACCCAATTACGGCTAACTTCTATGAAGATATTGGGCTGTTTACCTGTGACGATACCTTAGCTGCGGATGTGACAGATCTGTTTAATTTCCTGACCGGATATTCCACTATGGCCCAGTATCGCAAATTGTTGGTGGCCCCGGTGAATCTGCGTTCTCGCCTCGAAGAATTGATCCGGCGTGAAATGGAACATGCCCGCAACCATCGTCCGGCCTATATCATCATCAAGGTAAATTCCATCGTGGATACCCCGATGACCCAGTTGCTTTACGAAGCTTCTCAGGCGGGGGTAAAAATTGATCTGCTCGTTCGCGGGGTCTGCTGTTTGATCCCTGGGCAGGAGGGGTTAAGTGAGAATATTCGGGTGATCAGCGTGGTCGGCCGTTTTCTGGAACATAGCCGCGTTTTTTATTTCCAGAATGATGGTCAGGAAGAGGTTTATCTGGGCAGTGCCGATTTAATGACCCGCAATCTCAGCCACCGTGTCGAGACTGTGTTTCCGGTGGAAGATGAACGTTTCATCCGTTACATTCGCGATGACGTGTTGGCAACTTATTTGAAGGATAACGTTAATGCGCGAATCATGAAACCGGATGGTACCTATCATCATGTTTTGCGTAAAGGCGATGAGCCCAACGTGGATGTGCAGGGCTGGCTGCTGCAGCATCCCCATGGCTTGATGGAATAATCCACAATTTTTAATCAAGTTTAACCATCTGTTTGTACCCGCTTAACATTGAGCGGGTACACTGTTTTTAAACATTACTCCAGACTCCTTGTGGAGGGGCGAATGAGCAAGATCCTGCTGATTGGCGGGTCATTGAATCAAACGACGCAGATGCATCAGGTGGCTCAGCAGCTTGCAGACCATGATTGCTTTTTCGCCCCTTTCTATGCGGAGGGAGTTATCGATTGGGCCGCCCACCTGGGGTGGCTGAATCATACGGTACTTGGCGGCCGTCATCATCGCGATACGCTGCAATATTTACAAGATCATCATCTTCTGGTTGATTTTTATGGTTCCGCTAATGATTACGATCTGGTGATCACTTGTTCTGACTTGATTTTGCCCCGGAATATTCAACGAACTCGTTTGGTCCTGGTACAGGAGGGAATTACTACCCCTGAAGGCTGGGCTTATCAGTTTGTTCGTCATCTTAGATTTCTTCCCCGCTTTATTGCTAATACTTCTGCTACTGGCCTTTCAGATGCTTATGATCTTTTTTGTGTAGCATCCGAGGGCTATCGCAAGCTATTCCTCCGCAAGGGGGTGCGTGCCGAGAAGATCGCCGTAACCGGCATCCCGAATTTCGACAATTTGCAGGAATACGTCGAAAACTCATTCCCTTACCAGGGTTACGTGCTGGTGGCAACCACCCCCTTGCGTGAAAATTTTCAGTATGAGAATCGTTCGGCCTTTCTGCAGCGCTGTGTTTCCATCGCCGCAGGCCGACAATTGATCTTTAAACTGCATCCCCTTGAAAATTTCAAGCGGGCACGACGGGAGATTAAAAAAGTAATCCCCGAGGCATTGATTTATACAGAAGGCAATATCAATCCAATGATTGCTAATGCCAGTGTAGTCATTACCCAACAATCTTCCTGCACCTATGTGGCCCTGGCTCTGGGGAAAGAAACCTACTCTCAGCTTTCTCTGACTGAATTGCAGGAATTGATGCCAGTGCAAAATGGGGGGGATTCAGCCCACCGCATTGCCGCTGCCTGCCGGCAGATTCTGGCGACGCCGCTCAGCGAATTGCTGACAGTGCGCCGTCGCCCCGGGAATCTTTCCCCAGTATTGCGCGGGCTGGAATCGATTGTCAAAAGTCGCTGACAGCTAGATTCTGTCGTTATTTCCCTTCACTTATTTTGTGTTATAATCTTATTGTTCTATAACGAGTAGAACAATAAGAGGACAGTGTGGAAAGACTTTCTAGCGACAATATCTCTGAAGAATCATTCACGAAGGCAGAGAACTCCTATTTTTTTCTCGATCTGGATAGCGAAACCCCACTCTATCAACAGATTCGGGATCAGGTGATTCTGGCGATGGCAGAGGGCCGTTTGAATGACGGTGTCTCCTTGCCCACGACCCGACAGCTGGCTTTGGATTTCAAGATCAATTTTCATACTGTCAATAAAGCGTACGATCTGTTGCGGCAGGAAGGATTTGTGAGCCTGACGCGCAAACAGGGGACTTTTATCCGACGCTCATTAACAGCGGATTCTGCCTGGCAGCAAGATTGGCAGAACCGTTTGCGCATCTTGATGGCAGAAGCAGTAGCGAAAGGGCAAGCTGCACCTGATATTCTCGAAAACTGTTCATCAGTCTTGAAAACTTTCCCCATTGTTTCCAGTGATCGGCAAAACAAAGCCTGAACGAGGGTTCAAAATGACAGAGTCACTTCTTTCGTATTTGATCATCTATTTCTTCTTGAGCGCGTTTTTGTTTGTGCTTCCATTTTTGGTGGCACCGACTGTTCCGTTTGGAGTGCGCATTCCACTTGCTTATATTCACCATCCCGAAATCACTAATGAGAGACGCCGTTACCTGCTGCGTTTGGCGGGGATAGACGCTTTACTGTTGGCAATTCTGCTCTATTTTTCGCTTTCCGGGCGGATGGAGAATATCAAGGTCGTCAGCATTGTTGGCTTGATTGCGGGGGGATGGGGAGTGTATTACCTCAGCCATGCCGGGTTGATCCGCGTGAAAAAAGAACAAAACTGGTATGCCAACACTCGTCAGACGTTGATTGCCAGTGTACATCCGCGCAGTTTGTGGCCGTCGAAAACGTTCTGGAGTTTCTTTGCTCTCCCGGCGGTCGTGGTTGGCGCCACTGTTGTGATTGGCTGGTTACGTTCCCCCTTGTTGGCGGATACCTTGACCTATCATTTCCCCAATCAGTTTGGTAGTTGGACGGGGACAGCGAACGTACTGGCGTTATCCCTGCCGGCTTTGATCGAATTGGGCATTCTGTTGGCGCTTTCTTTCCTGGCCTGGGTGAGTGATCTGAGCGGGGAATCAATTGATATTGAGGACCCGCAGGGATCGCAACAGTTCCGTTCTCTGAACATCACCTTAATCCAGAGTTTGCTTTTTTTGCTTGCTTTTGGATTGAATGCTGCCGTTTTGGCTTCAGCCCTGCAGGCCTGGGGAATTACCCAGGTGAATCTAAATGGAATCGATTATTTCACGCTGATCCCAATTGCAATCTGGCTGGTGGCGGCACCCATTCTGCTGCTGCGCCATCGGCGCCAGTTCTTCTCCGTTTCCAAAGAAAAAAGTGACCGTGTCAGCCCAGATGATGATCATTTCTGGAAACTGGGCATGATCTATTTCAATCCACAAGATCCCTCGATATTGGTTAACAAACGCTTTGGAATTGGGAGAACTCTGAATTTTGGTAATCCGATTTCTTGGGTGTTATTCCTGGCGTTGATCGGTTTCATAGTCTATAAAGTTTCATTTGGATAAAGAAAAGCTTCTTCTCGCGGACCTATTGCGGGAGGAGGTTCCTTATTGGATGATCTTTTCGAGGAAAACTTGCACGATCTGAGGATCGTAGGCAATCCCAGCCTGGCTTTGCAAGTATTCAATGGTCTTTTCTTTGCTCCAGGCGGGGCGGTAAGGTCGGTCATTGGTGAGAGCATCCCAGGCATCTGCAACAGAGAAAATCCTGGCTTCAATTGGAATTTCTTCCCCTTTTAGTCCGCGCGGATAGCCGCTGCCATCCCATTTCTCATGATGACAGTAAGGAATATTGATCGCTCCCCGCAGATAGTCTATCTCTGAGAGAAAATCATGGGCTACTTGAGGATGAGTGCGCATGATTTTCCATTCCTCTTCATTCAACTGGCCCGGTTTATGCAGGATGGCGTCGGGGACGCCAATTTTCCCGATGTCGTGGAGTAAAGCCCCGCGGCGGATTTGGACCATTTGTTCTTGGGGAATGCCAACTGCTTCTGCAAGATGCAGGGTTAATTTTGTTACACGCTGGGAATGGCCTTCCGTTTCTTTATCTCGTAAGTCGAGGGCTTTTGACCAACCGGTAATGGTGGCATTATAGGCGGCAATGAGTTCCTGGTTGGAAGCCTGAATCTCTTCAAAGGACTGGGCATTCTCAATGGCGATGGCAGCTTGCTCGCCCAGAATTTCGAGATATTCCATCCAGCTATTGTCAATAGAAATTGGTTGGCGATTGAAAATATCGATGACTCCCTTGAGGTTGCCTTTAGAAACGAGAGGAACTCCGATGAAGAAGTAAAATCCCTGTTTAGTGATATTTTCGTTGAAATCATAACGTGAGCCGGCTTCGCGCAGATCGTCGATTACCAAGATTTTTCTTTGCAGAGCAATATTCCCCGCCAACCCGTGTCCGAAATTAACGGTTAGTTTCTTTAGTTCTTGAATTTCCACTCCCTCATCCGCAACGATTTCAAATTGGCTGCTAAAAGGTTTTTTCAGCAGTATAGCGGTGGCATCGACATTCAGTTGACTGCGTAACCGCTTTACTAACAAATTGAGGATCAAGGAAAGGTTCAAGTTTGAGTTAATGGCACGGGTAATTTCATTCAGTACTTTGATGCGTTGTAACTGCACCAGAATATCTTCTTCGGCTTTCTTGTGAATAATGGCCGCGGTTACCTGACTGCTGATCTTAAGGATTCTCTCGATATCTTCTTCTTCGAACTGGTGTGCACTGATGATATTCATCAAACCGATCACCTTATTTTCAGAGACCAGCGGAATGATAAATGCGAAACGAATTTTCAGTTTTTGGTAAATTTCGCGGATGGCTTGCCCGATGGCAATTTTGGCCTCATCAGTAAGAGCCGAAAGCGTCTGGGTGGATTCCCGATTCCAATTATCCACATCAGCTTTATCGTTCAACAGAATGGCTTGTTTGGTTTCAATCACTTTTTGAATCACTTTGGAGCCCGTTATTGGGAAGAGGGGTCTTTCTATCAAGAGAGTTTCAATTTGCGGGCAAACTTTACGAACTTCTGGCGATACAGTGAAAGTGGTTCCAGCGGATTCAAAGCTCTTTTCATCTGGCATTAGCATAAAGATGGAAGCTTCAATTTCAGGGAAGGCAGTTTTTGTTGCGATAGCCAGTTTTTGAATAATACTTTTTAGTTTTTCTCCACGGTTAGCGGCATCGTTCAGTTCATTGATTAATTCAAGATCTTCCGTTTTGTGGCGAAGCTCTCGATCGCTTTGAACCTTGCGAGTAATATCCACTCCCATAGTCAAAAAATAGGGGTGCTCTTTTAAAAAGATCTTCTCGGAAGAAATCAAGTCATTTTAGATTTCATTTTGTTTGGTCTTGATTTCGATTGGTAAATCCCGGATTTTTTTATCATGGCGCAGAAGCGAAATGACATGGCGACGTTGTTTGGAACTCGCCCAGAACTTGAGCTCATTATATTCATGGCCAATAATTTCTTCTCTCGTATAACCGGTCATATTGAGAAAAGCCGGGTTGACTTCAAGATATTTTTCTGTTTCCAGATCTGCCAGACTAATGGGGATGGGGCTTTCCTCAAAGATCGTCGAAAAGAGAGCTGAGCTTCTTCGTAACGATTCCTGAGTATTTTTTTGCTCTGTAATATCGCGAATAAAAAGCTGATAATCCCCATTCGATAATTGCTTAATATTTACCTCACCTATAAATGTCGATTGGTCTTTGCATGAAAAGTTCTTCTCGCAGTGCATGTCACAATTCTTGACCATCTCTGAAAACTTGAGATTGGTTTCGTGAAAAACCTGCGGGAGAATATCACGAATCTCAAGCTGGAGCAATTCATCAATTCCATACTTCAGCATGCGGCAAGCGCTGGAATTGGCTTCGATAAATTTCCCGTTTTCGTCGGCAATCAGAATCGCATCCGTTGCCTGCTCGAATAAGGCGTGAAAACGCTCTTCTTTTTTGATCAGTTCCTGCTCATCCATTTGCTGGTGGGTAACATCGTGGATGATCGAGAAAAGGATTTTTTCATCCCCATATTGGACTGAGGAGGACCGGGCTTCGACAAAACGAATTTCTCCATTGGCGAGTCGGTGGGGAAAAATGATGGAGTCGATGCCTTCTTTGAAGGCACGGTCACGCAGACGTGCGACTTCTTCCTCGGGTAGAGTGTTGATCTGCTGAATTGTCATCGAGAGCAATTGTTCTCTGGAATACCCGTAGAATTTTTCGGCAGAATGATTCGCGTCTAATATTTCCCCGGTTTGTGGTCGGATAAGCATCATAATCGCTTTGTGATCCTCAAAAAGGGATGAAAAGCGTATATTTTGTAAATTAGTTGGCTTAATGTCGTTTCTCTCTTTGAGATCGCTCATTTTGTCATACCGATTCGCCAGAATATTTATTTAGTAAAACTGAATGAAGGGAGAAGTAATGTATTTGTTAGTATACAAAGAGACAGCAAATAAAGCAACTATTTATATAAACATTCTCCCAAATAGAAGTAAAAAACAGATAAAAGCCCAATGGCACTTTTGCTAATGAAAAAGCACTAAAGACAATGACTAATTGAAAGTTAAGGTTTATTTCCGTGCTCGCTCATCGTCTGAGGAAAATGTGCATTGAACTTTCGATAGTTCTTTCCCCACTGACTTTTCAAATTATTCCACTATACTATATAGAAAAAAAGAACGTCATGGCTAAATTAGGCCACAATATTTTTCTGCTGTAGTGCAATTCTGCTGGGTTCAGGTGTAAAATTCAACCGATTTCGTGGGCTTTGTTTAAGATGTAACCAGGTGGACCCGGTAGGATTCGAACCTACGACCAAGCGATTATGAGTCGCCTGCGCTAACCGCTGCGCCACGGGTCCGTACGCAAAGATTATATCATAGCGAATTTTCTGTAGAGAGTATCTTGAGTAAGTGAGTGAAAAGAAAGAGCTTCGGTGCGAGGTGATGATGGCAGAATTTTGTTCTCTAGATGTAGTGGTTCCAGTTTATAACGAAGCTCAGTGCATTGAAGCATTTGCCGACAGGCTGCGTACTCAATTGACTGCTTTGCAGATTCCATATCGTATCTTGTTTGTCAATGATGGTTCCGTGGATGACACACAAGCAAAACTGGTGAAATTAACCAGTGGGGATGCTCATTTCGCAGCAATTGAGTTGAGCCGCAATTTTGGCCATCAGGCAGCCATCACCTGTGGGCTGGAGGCCTCTACTGCTGATTGGGTGATTACCATGGATGGCGATGGGGAGCATCCTCCCGAGAAGATCGCTGAAATGATTGCTAAGGCGAAAGAGGGTTACGACCTAATATTGGTGCAGCGACAGACAGGGCAAGATGCTTCATTTTTTAAGCGGGCAACTTCTGATGGCTTTTATCGTTTCATTGGGCAAATTACCAGCACACCGATCTTGCCTGGAGTGGGTGATTTCCGTTTAATGAATCGAATGGTGGTGGATGCTTTGGTCTCTATGCCAGAATATCACCGTTTCTTGCGAGGAATGGTATCGTGGTTGGGCTTCAAATCAGCAATCATCCCTTACGTTCCTGCCAAAAGAATGGGCGGTAAGTCAAAGTATTCTCTCAAAAAAATGTTCCGTTTAGCTGCGGATGCTATTTATTCTTTTTCTCTGGTACCGATTATAGCGGCCTTGATCAGTGGAGCAATCTTTTTGGCTGCTGCTGTGGTTGTGGGAATTGTGGGTTTGGTTCAGGGAGCAATGGCTTGGGTTTGGAACGCGAGCCTGGTTTTCCTGCTTTTATTCTGCACAGGGACTATCCTCCTCGCTGTGGGCAGTGTAGGAATGTACAGCGGGAAAGCTTTTCAGCAGGTAAAGTGGCGCCCGATCTACGTTGTGCGCTCCAGGACGAATGCGAGCTTCAAAAAGGATGAAACCAAATGAAAAAGAGTTCCTTTTGGCACAGCAAGTGGTTCGGCATTCTCCTGGTGGTTGCCATTTCAGTTTTGGCGTATGGACTTCTTCTTCCCTGGCTAAGTTTTTACATCGATGATTGGACTTTTAACTGGGTTTATCAGACCTTTGGTTCGGCAGGTTTGTTCAGTTACTTCTCTACCAATCGTCCATTCTGGGGATTCCTCTATCAGGTTACCCTGCCCATTTTTCAGGATAACATCCTGGCGTGGCAGATATTTGGCTTGGTTACTCGCATCCTTGCGAGTCTTTCCTTTTATTGGTTAGTGTGCCTTCTCTGGCCGAAGAAATCAGGGCTGACGTTGACAGCGGCTTTACTTTTTGCGGTTTACCCCGGGTTTTTGCTGCAGCCAATTGCGCTGTGTTTTGGCCATATCTGGATAGTTTATAGCGTATTCTTGCTCTCCAACAGTTTCACGGTCCTTGCCTGGCAGAATCCACAGCGGCGGATAATTTATACTGTAATTGCGGTTGTTCTGTCTCTGCTCAACGTGCTTTCAATGGAATATTTCCTACCGCTGGAAATGTTGCGCTATGCACTGCTCTTTTATTTACAGAATGAGCCGCAGACATTTTTCAAGCGCGCCTGGTATGCATTCAAGACCTGGCTGCCTTATTTC
>JAAZOQ010000367.1 GCA_012797695.1 Anaerolineaceae bacterium
ACACAGCTTTGGAATCTCGTCGTACCCATCCACGAACAACACCGGTCCATCGGGTAGATCGCACTGGTTGCACAGCGCTTCGACCAGGTCTTCGATGGAACGCGGGTAAGACAGATAGGTGTCAAATGAGGGGACGTGACGGCAGAAAGAATGCGTTTTCTGATAACACTGTTTAATCCACTGTAACGCTTTATCTTTGTGTATTACATCACTTCGATCTTTACTGGCCACGTTGACTACATCCGGCGCGTCCAGCCAGAAGGTGAGCAAGGGCTCTCTAAAATTAGGATTGGGATTCTTACTTAACTCGGCTTGAAGGTGATGCAGCAGCCAGGTCTTGCCGCTCCCAGGCGGCGCGACCAGGCACAAGACACGCCGGCGCGTTTCACGTTGGGCAATCCAGGCGATGATTTGTCGAAAAATCTTGGGACGATCTAGATAGAGCTGAACATCATAGTTGTCTGGCCCGGGCTTGGCAGGCATCCTTTCCCTCCCCACTGCGCCAGCACCCCGGCGGGCGCTTTATTGATTCGGTTCAGCTGGCAGCCGCCTGGCAAACTTCTTCATCCGATCCCAATCCCCCCGGTCGATTTTTAGTTGATCTCCCCGGTGCGAAACATGCGCATTGATTAACTGGCTTACATAGGTGAGCATCTTGCGTGGCGAACCTTGTGCGAGCTCCATAATGGGTTGTTCCAGACCTCGCTCCAGATCATCGCCGGCAAGAACGTCCAGACTGTTAATCGTTTGCGACCCGGCTGCTCGAAACCGTTGTATCAATAATTGATGAAGTGTTTGCTGATTCCATTGAATTGTAGCATCCCTGACCATCGAATTCAAGCCAGGGATGCGTTCAATTTGTTCGGCGACCAGCGGTTTGATCTCCAGAGGAAGGAACATCTTGAAATAAATCTTCTTTTCTTGAAAGATGACCAGGTGTTCGATTAATGGGGCAACCAGGCGGTGCATTTGCGCCGGCTCACGAACACGGGCGTCTACGCCGTCCAGCAGGATAAAAATGCGTTGGTATCCCCAGGCCCGGGCAGCCTCGACGCTTTGCCACAGCGCCTCGAACCCGGGGGGAGCCGCAGGGCTTAGATCAATGGGCCAATCGGCGCGGCCAGGCTTTCGGATGACTGCTAACAATTGTTTAAGTGCATTCGAGGAACCAATGTAGCGGACCGGGTAACGCCCCACACGGGGCCAAAAGATGCCCAGGCCGGCGCGGCTCTTGTGCAAAGCGTCTATTGAATGGCTCTGTTCCGATATTGCTTCGGTCAAGTTATGCAGCATACGTTGTAGGGCGACCCCGCCCAGGCGAACCTGGGCGCGTAAAAGATCGAGCTGCTGTGGGGAAAAAGGCAGGTCCTCCGGAGTGACCTGTTCGATGACCTGGATGACCAGGTCGACTGCGGCGGCCTGGACGATGCGCAGGACGTGGTCCTCGATGGTCACCGGCTCGGTTTCTTCCTGGCCGAACAAATCGGTCACGGCCAGGGTGCCGTCCAGGACCGTACGGCAGTCCAGCTCAAGGTTCAGCCGCGTGGTGGTCTTACCGGCGCCGGGGAGTCCATAGATCAAGTGATGCGATTCTGTACGCAGCCAGTTGGGCGTGGTGCTTTCCTGTCCGGGGGTCTCATTGGGATAGTAATAATTATAAAATTCGGAAATGTCCTCGCTGGCGCTAATCTCTTGCTCGGCAACCGGTGTGCGAAAAGGATCGGCATTCAGGCCAATTCTCTTTAAATAGCGCATGCGAGAAGAATCCTGGTTTGACAAGTGGGTACCCTGCGTTGTGTCAACGACTTTCTTAAATTTTATCCGGTATCACTAAACTAAAGCAATATTTTAAATGCTTTATACCTGCGCAAATCTGTCAGGAACCTGTCAGGAACCTGTTAAAGGATATTATTACAGGTAATTTTCCAGCCAGTAGCCTTCGTTGCGGCGGTTAAGCACGTAGATCCATAGTTTCTCATCGGGCTCGATGACGGCGCGCAGGCGGCTGGCCAGGGTGTGCAAGTTCTCTTTTCGCAGGTTGTTGCGCTGATCTGCGTAGAGCGGGTTGCCTTTGCGCCGGTGAAGTTCCAGGAGGAAATCATAAAGGCCCGGGTCAAGGGGGATAAAGTTGGGGCCGCGCCAGACGCCAGCGCGCGGCGAATCGGGCGTGATGTTCAAAGCCATGAACTTCTGGTAGAACCTCAACCGTAAGTTACGAAAGTCAGCTTGCTCCAGCGGCTCACCGGCCTCCCCGGTGTTTTCCAACAGTAGCTGTGCCAGCTGGACCCACGCCCCCGGCGCAGATTGGCCGAATTCAGCGGTGACCATCTGATCCAGGTGGTCGATCAATACCGTGCTGGCCAGCGTGTTTAATGCACAGACCTGGCCGTGGGTGGCCGCCTGCAAATGCCGTCCGGCAACTTCGAGCGCCTGCTCGATTGTGGGTTGGAGCGTGATGGTACTGACCCGTCCGTGGGCGCGTTCCACCAATCTACATTCGTCGATTATGGATTCGCGGATGGCGGCGATGCAGCGAAAACCGGCCTGGTGCATGGGTTCCAGCCAGGTGTAGAACTCTTTTAACATATCAAGATGCTCAGCTTTTAGGTGAGCCGGCACATCCAGCACGACAAGGACATCGGAGAATCCCGAGCGGCGGCAGAGATTGACCAAATCGACGATCTGCGTGCGCATCCCGGCTGCTTGTTTTAAACCGGCCGCTTCAGCCTCGAGCTCGGCTGTACTGACGTTCTCCATGGCGATGGCAAGGTCTTTTTCCAACCCATCCAGCCAGCGTTTGTAATCACGCGGGCGGTTGTATTTTTCCACCAGCCAGCGGAAGAACTCTTTGTGCGTCACAGAGAGGTCGGATAGCTTTTCCGGGTGTTCCCAATATTCGTCGCGCAAGACCTGGGAGACCCGGGTCATGATCTGGGTAAATATATCCCCCAGTGGTTCGGGGGCCTTCCAGTCGGATGGCCCGAAAGGATCAAGTTTCAAAACGAAAGTACCGTTGTGGGCTGAATTTCTGAGCATGTAGCTCAAAGCCACGCTCTTACCGCAGGACGGGCCGCCGGACAGGATGGTCCAATGGAAAGGGTCTTCCAGGAGAATGTCCGCGCTGCCAGGCACGTGACAGGCGCTCCACCAGCGCTCATCTGTCTCCCATGCCCGGTTTTCGAAGGGCCATTTCTCGTAGCTCAGGCTCATGGATTGACTTTCATTTTATGTCTTCTGCTCGACAAACGCTCGCCAGAGACGCACAAAGGCTCCCGGGTTTCCTTGTGCACTTTGGATCATGTCCTCGAAACGATCTATGGTGTAGGACTGGATGGTAGCAAGCTGGTTCAATGTTTTCCAGCGATATTCGACCATGGTCCTTAACCAGTTATTTTGTCCTTCAATCCAGTGCAGGGTTTGTAAATACACTTCTTGATCTACATTTCCATAGTACCGCCACTGTTCCCCCACTTCTTGGGGTAAAAAAATGAATGCGTGAAAACCGGGTTGCAGCCATGTATGATAGATCTGTTCCTGTAGTTTAAGCAACCATGAATATTTTACCTGTGACTGTACATCGATAGCGACGACCCATTTTTTAAAAGACCATGCTGTGCAGATAAAACCGAATGCGGATCCCCATTCGTGTTCCGGAAGAGGGATTGAATCCATGTGTTTTTGGATGGAATGGCTAAGATAACGAATCTGTGCATAGGCTTCAGCTTGCCAGGCTTCTTTTTGCTCTTGATTCACGGCTTCAGATAGCCATTCTGGTTTTTGTCTATATAACATCTGTTCCAGATTCGCCTGGAGAAAGTCGTTGCTGAAGTAACTTTGTAACAGATTGATCAACAAGTTCTGTTCGGCATTATTTAAAATTACCAGGTACATAGGATGCTGGCATAGGAAAACCAGCAACTGTTTTGCAAAGGCAGCGTTTATATCTTTTATTTTTGGGCAACCTGGCTGGTAGACCCCCAAGACATCCTGGTCTGAACAATAGCTCATTGCCAGGGCGTGGGTGGTTTTCCCACTGCCCGGTTCACCGGTAATGTAAGAAAAGGGGGCTTCAGTCTTCAATAAATTGATGTAAAGGGGTAAATCTGGCCAAAACTGGCTTTTTCCCCGAGAGAAGAGCCAATACTTATCTTCTTCGGCTTTATCAAAAACGAATGGATCGAATGGTTTATTATTGTCCCCCGGGATCTTTGGAGGTTCCAAATTCGAATTAGCGATATCGTTTATCGGCCATTTTCGTTCCTGTGCCAATGTGAGCACATTCAGATTTTCCCTGGCGTTCTTTATGGCATTTACAAATTCAGGAGAACAACGATCTACTGGAAAAGTGCGTAGAAGGTTATTAATTTTCTCTATTATGTTCGTATCTTGGTTCTCATCTCCTTTTTCATCTTGTTGTATCTTCATAACTACACTAGTCAGTACGCCTGCGGTCTCATCTGGCCAATTATTAACAAGACTTTTCCAGGACTGGTCCTGGTCCCCTGGAATTTGCCATTGTCCTAGATCTAACAATGTTGTTGCTAAATCGATTTCTGGTATTGGTTCTTGATTTTCCTGCAAGATCCCCTTTAGTTTTTCCAGGCTTTTATTTGCTTCATCTAAAATTCCATTTTGTAAATTTTTACGTAATTCATTGAGCCATAATGTCGTTTTTTGTTCAGCATCCTCGCGTTCTTTTTGTTGATGATCTTGTGAAACTTTGTACACGAATGTTGCCAATGAAGTCATGCCTGTCAGGACCAATAATAAGGGGGACTCTGTACCGGTCCCAGTGGGCTGGATTGAACGCAACGCCGAGACCAGGCTGGTGTCGACCTCCATAGATATTGTCCTTGGATCACCCACTGGCTCTTGATTCGTATTTAAAAGCTGAATCGTGACCAGTGCATTTAATGGTCCAAGCCAGGTGTGTCGCCGCTGGTTGACCAGATTGACCGTGACTTTCTTTTCAACCGCGTTAAAAAAGGGGATAACTTCGTGATCGGATGGAACTGTCTCGCCCAGGCGAAGGATACGGATGTCTGCGGAGTTGGAGGTGATATCCAGGTAAAAATCAGAAACCGGCTGATGGTTAGGTTGGTAGACGATTTCAAGCGTACCCGGTTCCTGGAAGGGAATGATGTGCGGATACTGCACGCTTAACGTTGCGCTATCTTGGGTCTGGCCGGTTGCCAGGCCGGAAGATTTTAAATCAAAGCCCTGGATGGACCTCTGCGCATAGATGACAGGGCAAATGACAGCGGAGATTAAATATTGTACTAACAGGATCGAGAAGATTACTCCGGTAGCGATTGCGATGGCAGTCAAGGCGGTGCCGTCGGCCAGGAACCGGTCGATCAGTTTATCTCTGGATGATGACTTATTCTGTGCAGCATGAGGCAGCTGCGTGTCTGGCTGTTCTTGCGATTGTGGGTACATTTTTCCTCCCCCGGGAAAAACATAAGCTTTGTTCCATTCTAACAAAACTTCCCGCCGGCTTCAATTCAATTTTGGGAGTATTTAGCCGCGTGTCAGCTTTGTGTAAGGTTGGCGCAGGCTGGGGATGAAGGAATGCAGCATCTGGTCGGGGAGCGATTATTTTCCGGTCATACATGGACTTTAAGATAAGAAGCGGAGACCTGTTTTCCAGGCCTTCAAGGAGTAAAGACCATGTACCGGGATTATTACAACAGTCGCTATTCAATGGAGAACGGCTCGGACTATTCTCTGATGCGTAAGTTACTCATCCTGGTGGCCATTGCAGTGTTTGCGCTTGCCTTTGCAGCCTACGGGCGAGAAAAGCAGGCAATGGCTGCTGAAGAAACGGCCGGCCAGCGTCAGGTGGAATATACCCAGCTGGCGAGCGCCCATCAAGAACTCCAGGCACAGCAGGCAAGCCTCCAACCGACCCTGGACGAGATGAGCCAGCAGCTCAATCAGACCAGGAGCACTCTGGCCGACCGCCAGGCACAGCTCGATCAACTGGTGGCGGAAAAGGAGCGCTATGTGGCTGAATTGAATGACGCCAACGTCCTCACGAGCGCGCAGCAGAGCGAGATCGAGAGGTTGAAAGGCTCCCTGGCAGTCGAGCAGGAAAGGGCGCAGACGTTGGAAGACGAGCAGCAGGCCTTGCAGCTGTATGCTCGCAACGCAGAGCAATGGCTGGCGGAGGCCAGGGTTACAATCGCCGATTTGAATGGCCAGGTGGCGGCCCTGGAGTCCCAAAAACTGGTCGCCGCAGAGAGACCCTACCAAAAAGCTTTCCGCCAGGCAGCGGATACGATCCTGGGTGACCTTTCTTCACCTGTAAACTGGTGGGTGGTTTTACCCATCACCCTGTTGCCTGTGGCGGCTGTCGGGATGGGGGCCAAGGTCCAGCGGAAACAGATCTTCACCCTCCGGGTTAGCGCACAAGAATTGGAGTGGATCAAGCAGCAGCGTCGTCAGGCCAGGCAGCTGGCACAACGGAAATGATCGGAGGAGACGATCTCACCCAGATAATGATGACGCCCGAGCCGGGGAAGATGTCACCAGGAAGGAATCACAAAGTCCTTGACATCTTCCCCAAAACCCTCTACAATAATTGAAACGGTTCAATTCTATGGCAACCATTCGTGACATCGCTCGTTCGGCCGGCGTTTCTATTGGGACGGTGTCCAATTATTTAAATTCCCCCGAGTTGGTGGCCGAA
>JAAZOQ010000368.1 GCA_012797695.1 Anaerolineaceae bacterium
CCAGGAAAGGAGGTGGAGTTAACCCAAGTTAGCTTGCTTCCATGTTTTTCGTTTTTTAAAAACAGTTCGTTCCATTTAATTCAGGAGGAGAATAATGTTTTCGAAACGTACTTGGCTTGTTGTAAGCGTATTGCTCGTTTTGGCAATGGCTCTCTCTGCGTGCGGTAAGGCAGCTTCTACTGCCGCCCCGGCCGAGACCACAGCCCCCGCTGCGGCGGATACTACCGGCTCTTGCGGTGCAGATGAATTCTGCTTCGGTATTCTGCTGGTCGGCCCGTACAATGATAACGGCTGGTCAACCGCCACATATCTGGGCGCTCAGTATGTGACCGAGAAAATGTCGAAGGTCAGATTCCTGTATGCTGACAATGTGAACACCTCATCCAACCCGAACACCACTGCTGCTCAGTTCGCTGAACAGTTGCTGGCTCGCGGCGCCAAGGTCATCATCTTCAACTCTGATGACATGAAAGATGGCGTTACCGAATTCACCGCTGCGCATCCTGACGTTCCCGTGATCTGGCTCACTGGCGATTTTGCCTGGAAAGATGGCCAGCGCTATCAGGCTGATATGAAAAGCGAATCTGATCTGATGGGTCGCATGGAATATGGCAAGATGATTGCTGGCTGTGCTGCTGCTCTGACCACCAAGACCGGCAAGATCGGTTTCCTTGGTCCATTGATCAATGATGAGACTCGCCGCCTGGCTGATTCTGCTTACCTCGGCGCTAACTATTGCTGGACTAAAGTGATGGGCAATACCACTCCGTTAGATTTCAAAGTGACCTGGATTGGTATGTGGTTCAACATTCCGGGTGTTACTCTGGATCCGACTCAGGTTGCTGATGATTTCTACAACAGCGGCTATGATGTGGTGATCTCTGGTATCGATTCGACCGAAGCGGTCACCGAAGCCAAAAAGATGCGTGACCAGGGCAAAGACGTCTACGCTGTGCAGTATGACTATGAAGATGCCTGCAGCGTGGCTCCGGATGCCTGTTTGGGTGTACCGTACTTCAATTGGGGTGTTGTCATGCTGCCCGTGATCCAGTCCGTTCAGAATGGAACCTATACCCGTCAGTTTGTCTGGGATAGCCCGGATTGGAAAGATATCAACAATGCTGATACCTCTGTGGTTGGTTTCAAGAAGAGCGATGGACTCTCGGCTGATGCTTCAGCGAAGCTCGATTCCTTCATCAGCGAATTGGCTGGTGGTCTCAACCTCTTCACTGGCCCGATGAATTATCAGGACGGAACTGTCTTCCTGAAAGATGGCGAAGTAGCCACCGATCAGCAAATCTGGTACATGCCTCAGTTACTTGAAGGAATGACCGGCGACAGTATTGCCAAATAAAGTATCCACAAAGAGGGAAGGCAAATTTTGCCTTCCCTCTCCTTAAATTAATAAAAATATTGGCCGAGTGAGGATACATGGACGTTGAGT
The DNA here is from genome assembly GCA_012797695.1 of Anaerolineaceae bacterium. GTDB lineage: Bacteria > Chloroflexota > Anaerolineae > Anaerolineales > Anaerolineaceae > UBA6107. Next base: position 1,445 of record JAAZOQ010000368.1, read on the forward strand.
TACGCAATATTCACAAAACATTCGGAAAAGTTCATGCAAACGACAACATCTCACTGCTAGTTAAATCTGGGGAAGTTCAAGGAATTCTTGGAGAAAACGGCGCTGGGAAAAGCACTTTGATGAAAATTCTTTCCGGGTTTATTCAGGCGGATTCCGGAAGTATTTTGTTGGATGGAAAAGAAGTGGTCATTCAATCACCGGCGGATTCGGTGAAATTGGGGATTGGTATGCTGCACCAGGACCCACTGGATTTCCCTCCAATGAAAGTCATCGATAATTTCATCATTGGCAGTAAGGAAGGCACTTTCCCGAATCGGAAGAAAATTCTGAAGGAATTTGTCGAGCTACAAAAGCAATTCAATTTCTCTGTTTCACCTGATGCATATATTGAAAATTTATCTGTTGGTGAGCGACAGCAACTTGAAATTCTTCGTTTACTCTGGTTGGGGGCCGAGGTTTTGATTTTGGATGAACCGACGACGGGTATTTCTGCTGCCCAAAAGCAACAGCTTTTTGCGATGGTACGTAAGCTTTCCGCACAAGGAAAAGTGATCATTTTTGTTTCGCATAAACTGGAAGAAGTGGAGTCATTGTGTTCACAGATTGCTGTATTTCGCCAGGGAAAGAATGTCGGGCAGGTGAAACCTCCCTATGATACGGATACTCTGGTCGAGATGATGTTTGGTAAAAAATTGAAGCAGAGTGAAAAAAGCTGTGAATCACAGGAAGATGTGAATATCGAGGTCACCGATTTGCAGATCGATGACGTTCGTTTACCGATCCAAGATGTTAGCTTCTCGATTAAGCGCGGAGAAGTGATTGGTCTAGCGGGTATGGAAGGATCTGGGCAAAGCCAAATTTTGCGTGCTCTAGCGGGGATCATCCGCCCTGCGAAGGGACACATCTGGCTTTATGCCGATAAAGAGAATCGCCGTGATCTTGTTGGGAAACATTATTTCGATTTCAAGGATGCCGGGATCTCTTTCTTGCCGGCGGCACGTCTGGAAGAGGGGCTCATTGCAGGATTAAATCTCGAAGAACACTTTATTCTGGCAGAAGAACAGAAGAGCTTTTTTATCAATAAAAAAGCGGCGCAGGAATTAACCGAGCACCGGATTCAAGATTTCAACATCAAGGGTACCG
>JAAZOQ010000369.1 GCA_012797695.1 Anaerolineaceae bacterium
ATTTTACCTTAAATCGAAGCGAAATCGGGCGATCAGCATGAGATGCGGATGAGAAAACCATCGCGGGGGTATCCCCCACGATGGTGAGTTTCTCTTATTTCAACAGGGCTTGTGCGTGTTCCAGCTGCGTTTCTACTGCTGTTGGTGAAGTTCCGCCCAGGGCAGAGCGCATTGCGACGGAATGAGCCGGGTCGAAGTAGGTCAGCAGGTCGGCCTCGAAGGGGCCAATACGCTGCCATTCTGCCAGCGGTAGCTGGCTGAGCGGACAGTGTTTTTCCGCGGCCAGACGGATCACCTGTCCCAGCAGGGCGTGGGCCTGCCGGAAGGGGATTACCTTCGCAGAAAGGTAATCGGTGAGATCAGTGGTCATCATGCTGTCGTCGATGGCCGCAGCCATGCGCACCGGGTTGACCTGCAGGGTATCCATGGCTCCCGCCAGTACCGGCAGTATACTCATCAGCGTATCCACCGCGGCAAAGACCGGCGCTTTGTCTTCCTGCAGGTCTTTGTCGTAAGTGGAAGGCAGCGCCTTGAGTGTTGCCAGCAGCCCGGTCAGTGACCCGATCAAGGTGCCTGTTTTGCCGCGAGTTAATTCGAACACGTCGGGGTTTTTCTTTTGCGGCATCAAGCTTGAGCCGGTGGTATAAGCGTCGCTCAGTTCGAAGAAGCCGAATTCGGTGGTGCTGAAGAAGACGACGGCTTCGGCCAGTTTGCTCAGGTGGATGCTGCACAGGGTCAGGCTGAAGAGCGCTTCCGCTGCGAAGTCGCGGTCAGAGACGCTGTCAAGGCTGTTTTCACTGGCTGCGGCAAAGCCCAACTGCTGTGCCAGTGCCTCGCGTTCCAGGGCAAGGGTGGTACCGGCCAGCGCGCCGCTGCCTAGCGGACAGATGTCCAGACGTTTGTACTGGTCGGCCAGACGCTCGCGGTCGCGCTGCAGCGGCCAGAAGAAGGAAAGCAGCCAGTGAGCCAGGGTGATGGGTTGGGCGCGCTGCAGGTGGGTGTAACCGGGCAGCAGGGTAGTGCGGTTGGCTTTGGCCTGGCTGACCAGCGCTTGCTGCAGATCGCGGATGGCTGCATCTACCTGGGGCAAGGCCTGCATCAGCCAGCAGCGGAAATCCGTGGCCACCTGGTCATTGCGGCTGCGCCCGGTGTGCAGCTTGCCGGCAGTTGGGCCGATCAGTTCTCCCAGTCGCCGTTCTACTGCGGTGTGGATGTCTTCGTCCGCCGCGGCAAAGGTAAACTTCCCTTCCGCGAATTCCTGCTGGATCGTTGTCAGTCCGGTGGTGATCTGAGCCAGTTCCTCCTGAGTCAGTACTCCTGCCCGTTGGATGGCCTGGGCCCAGGCCAGACTGCCGGCCACGTCTTGAGAGGCCATTCGTTGATCGATCGGCAGTGAGGCGTTCAACTGCCAGGCCAGGGCGTCAGGTTGCTGCGAAAAGCGTCCTCCCCATAAGGTCATGGAACTCTTCCTTTCTTAATCTCTCTTGAAGCGAGAATAGTCAGGCTTGGGCATGTTCATCCCTGAAACAGGCAGCCCGTTCAGTGCCCGCACCTTCAAGGTCAGTCCAAACAGGTGAATGAAGCCCTCGGCGTCGCTTTGATCGTAAACGTCTTCCTGACCGAAGGTGGCAAAGTCTTCACGATACAGGCTGAAAGGACTCTTGCGTCCGGCCACGATGATGTTGCCCTTGTACAGTTTGAGTTTGACGATGCCGGTAACCGGTCCCTGTGTAGAATCGACGAAGGCTTCCAGTGCTTCGCGCAGTGGGGTGAACCACAGTCCATTGTAGATCAGTTCTGCGTACTTGAGCGCGACCAGGTCTTTGAATTGCATGGTCTGGTGATCGATGACCAGCATTTCCAGTTCCTGATGAGCGGCCATTAAGATCGTTCCGCCCGGAGTCTCATAGACGCCGTGTGATTTCATACCCACCAGCCGATTTTCGACCAGATCGACGCGGCCGATCCCGTGCGCGCCGCCGACCTTGTTCAGGGCCGCAATCATTTTGGCTGGTGAAAGTTTCTCTCCGTTCAGACTGACCGGGTTGCCCGATTCGAACTCGATCTCGAGGTAGACTGGCTGTTCTGGTGCGGCTTCGGGGCTGCTGCTGATCTGATACATGGCCTCGTCTGGCTCATTCCACGGATCTTCGAGCAGTCCGCCCTCATGCGAAAGGTGCCACAGGTTGGCGTCGCGGCTGTAGATGGATTTCTTGGTGGCGGTCACGGGCACATGATGGGCGGCAGCGTAGGCGATGGCATCCTCGCGCGAACGGATTTCCCATTCACGCCAGGGGGCAATGATCTTCAGCCGTGGATCGAGGGCCATAACGGTGAGTTCGAAGCGCACCTGGTCGTTGCCTTTGCCGGTCGCCCCATGGGCGATGGCATCTGCCCCTTCAGCATGGGCAACATCCACCAGCCGTTTGGCGATCAACGGACGGGCGGCCGAGGTGCCCAGTAAGTATTTCCGCTCGTAGATTGCCCCGGCTTTCATCATGGGCACCAGATAGTCACTGGCCAGTTCCTCAGTGAGGTCTTCGATGATCAATTTGCTGGCCCCAGATTTGAGGGCTTTCTCTTCGAGACCGCTCAGATCCTCGCCCTGGCCCACGTCGGCACAGTAGCAGATGACCTCACAGCCATAATTTTCTTTCAGCCACGGCACGATCACCGAGGTATCCAAACCGCCCGAATAGGCCAAAACCACTTTCTTGATTCCTTGCTTTTTACTTGCTGACATTGCGTTCCTCCTTAGGGAATAAAAAAAACCGCCATCCAGAAGGATGGCGGTAAAGATTACCAATCGCTTTTTTGCTTTTTTATGCGCTTATGCGATGCAAACCAAAAAAGCCCATCTTCCTGGGAGTGAAGAAGGGTTTTCTCGTCGAGCGCGTAAAAGTGCAGCAGCAAACTTCATAATGGGCACGATTATAGGAGCGCTTATCGCAGCCGTCAAGGGAAAATGCAATAACAAGAGGTTTTTGCTGCATTATGGCTTTTCTGAAGGCAAAAACGAGCCCGGGGCTTGCCTGGGCTCGTCAATTCTATCTGAGAAAGAGGGGGATGGTTACATGCCTGCTTGATAAGCAATGCTCAAAGTGCCGGAGCCAACATGGCTGCCGACCACCGGGCTGACCCAACTGAGAATACTTTCCACCGCGTTGAACTCCTTCGTGCAGCGCTCGAGCAATTGCCGGGCCTGTTCTTCCGCGTTGGCGTGAAAAACGGAAATGCGCACCGGCGTCTTGCCTTCCACATCCCTGGCAACCAGTTGGACCATTGCTTCGATGGCTTTGGCCGATGTGATGGCGCTTTTTACGGCATCGATCTTGCCGTCACGAATGGCCAGAATGGGTTTGATGCGCAGCGCGGTCCCCAACAGGCGCTGGGCTCCGCCGATGCGTCCGCCCATGTGCAGATATTTGAGCGTGTTGACGGTGAAGTACACGCCAATGGTGTCATAGGCTTTGAGGGCGAGCTGTTTGACTTCTTGCAGACTGGCGCCGGCCTGTGCGGCCCGCGCGGCCGTCAGCACCTGAAAACTGAGTGCCATCGATACCAGTTTGGTATCGATCACTTCGATGGGGCTGCCTTTGAAAGCTTCCTTTGCCTGGAAAGCGGAATACACGGTGCCCGAAATTCCAGAAGAAATGGGCATGGTCAGAACTTCATAACCCTCATCCAGCAGCTCTTTAAATTTCTCTTGAAACGTGTTAACAGTTACCTGGCTGGTGGTGGGTAAGGTGGCACTTTTGTCCAGACGAGTGTAAAACTCTTCTGGGCTCATATCGATGCCATCGCGGTAAGATTTTCCGTCCCAATACAACGTTAAGGGCAGTACTTTAATGGGTAGTTCATCAACATAATTCTGTGGGAGATAGGCAGTGGTATCGGTAAGAATGACGACTTTACTCATAAAAACTCCTGAAAATTTGAGTGATTACAGTATATCGAAAAAACTCTTTCAACCAGTATTACTCAGGTCATATCTTTTGCAGAGGTTTTATGCTTCCCGGGCCTGTGTTATGATGAAGCCATGTCTGAGAAGCCGCTGCTGCGCAGCATAATTCTGCGAATTGTACTGCTGATGTGCCTGCTTTTGCCCCTTTTGACTGCTTGTGGGGAGAAAGATCTCTTGATTGGCACCTGGAAGGAGCCTGTCTCTGGATTCATCCTCACCTTCGACAAAAACGACAACATGGTAATCAGTCTTTATGAAACCCAGTACAAATTTACTTATTCGAAGGCCGATCCCAGCCTGATCATTATCAAGGTCAGTACGGATGGCACAATCCCGGATATGACCATGCAATACACGGTCACAGAAGATGAACTGACCCTCACGGTGGATGGCGTGCCGACCATTTTCGAACGGGTAAAATGATCTCGTTCTTGCTGCATAAAATAACCCCGCCAGACGAAAATCGTTATTCTATTTTCATTTGAAATATCCGATCTCTCACATTCGCTTAATCTCTTTGTGGCAAAATTGTTACATTGAATCCTTTGAGGATTGCTTTCCCGATGGAGGATTGTTTGAGCGACCCTGATCGGCCTGCAACGTTTCAGCCCTTAAAAACCAAGAAAAAACCGTTCAATAAATTTCTCATTGGCGGATTGCTTATTGTCGCCGCGGTGATCATTTTGGCGGTCACCAGCCTGCGTGGAAACACCCAGTATTACCTGACCATTAACGAATTACTCAGCCCGACAAACCACCAGACCCAGAATGTGCGCATTTCCGGGGTCGTGTTGGGAGATTCCATCCATTATGATGCGAATTCCAACACGTTGACTTTCACGGTCGCTAACATTCCCGGGGACAATGCTACCATTGAGAAAATGGGCGGTTTAGCGGCAGCTTTGCATACGGCTGCGGTGGATCCCGGTCAGCAGCGGGTGACGGTGGTGTACAACGGTTCCCGCCCTGATCTGTTGACCAATGAGGCGCAGGCGATTATGACCGGTTCTCTGGATTCAACGGGCGTGTTCCACGCCAGTGAGCTATTGCTCAAATGCCCCTCACGTTATGAAGATTCTCTGCCGGCACAGACAGGGAATTGAGCCTGTTTTTTCAATCGAGATAGTTTAGATATGATCGCAAACGTTGGTTTCGGACTTCTCTTCATTGCCTTTCTTACCTGCCTGTACGCAATCATTACAGCGATCTACGGAATGCGCACTCGTGCGCAGGCGTTCATCGATTCTGCCCGTCTGGCAGCGATTGTTAACTTTGGTTTGATCACACTGGCGGTGCTGGGCCTTTGGTCTCTTATGCTGCGTGAGCAATACCAGTACACGTACGTTTTTCGAGTCATCAACCATGAAATGCCGTTGATCTTGAAGATCACGGCACTGTGGGGGGGGCAGGCTGGCTCGCTGCTCTTCTGGGTCTGGCTGCTTTCTGGGGTGACGGCGCTTTCTTTCCTCTGGAGCAGGCACACACAATTAGCTGAATTGACCCCGTGGGTGATTATTCTGACCATGGGCGTGCAGATTTTCTTCCTGTTCATGGTGCTTTTCTTCGAAAACCCATTTGAGCGAATCTGGATCACTACTTCAGGAACGGTGGTGACTTCCTTTATTCAACCGGCCGGTACGTACCCGGTTTTTCCGACCAAAGGGATGGGCTTGAATCCGCTGCTGCGCCATTTTGGAATGGTGCTGCATCCGCCGCTGTTGTATCTGGGTTTCGTCACCTTTCTGGTCCCCTTTGCCTATGCTGCCGCCAGCCTGATCACTGGCCGTCTGGAGGGAGCCTGGCTGCACCTGACGCGCCGCTGGGCACTGCTGGGTTGGCTTTTCTTGTCGGCCGGATTGGTGCTGGGCAGCCGCTGGTCTTACGACGTGTTGGGTTGGGGCGGATACTGGGGCTGGGACCCGGTAGAAATCGCGGCGCTGATGCCCTGGCTGACCAGCACGGCATTTTTGCATTCCGTGGTGGTTCAGGAGCGGCGCGATCTTTTCAAACGCTGGAATTACGTGCTCATTCTGGCTACTTTTTGTCTGGTGATTCTGGGCACTTTCCTTACCCGCACGGGGGTGCTTTCCTCGGTGCATGCCTTTGCTGAATCTTCGGTGGGGCCGATCTTTTTTGTCTTGATCGGGCTGTTATTCTGCCTTTCGCTGGGGTTGCTCCTGTGGCGTTGGAATGCTTTGCAGGGCAGCGGGGAGATTCGTTCTTTCTTCTCACGGGAGTCCTTTTTCCTTTTCAACAACATTGTCTTTTTGTGCATTACCCTGATCTGTCTGACCGGGGTGATCTTCCCGATCCTTTCTCAGACTTTGACTGGCCAGAAAGTAACGGTGGGGCCAGAATGGTACAAAGCTACGACTGGGCCGCTCTTTGCCTTATTGCTCTTGCTGATGGGCGTTGTTCCTCTGACGATCTGGGGAGCCAGCACAGCCAAGCGGCTGTGGCCGCGGTTGTGGAAGCTGGCTGCCGTCTCTCTGGTGGCGCCGCTGGCTTTCTTCGTGCTGGGAGTGCGTTCCTGGGGGGCGCTGATCGCTGCAGAGCTGCTGACTCTGGCCGTTGTGATCCTCGTGGTCGATTTTTTCACTGTCAGCCGGGCCCGCAGCCGCAATAACGGGGAACGCTGGCTGGCAGCAGCCTGGCATTTGATTCGGCAGAATCACTCCCGCTACGGGGGCTATCTGGTTCATCTGGGCGTGGTTTGCATGGCAGTGGGTATCGTGGGGATGGAATTCTTCCAGACACAGACGCAGGTCAGTCTGAACGAAGGGCAAGACCTGACTTTTGCCGGCTATACTCTCCGTTTCGAACGTTTACTGCAATTGCAGGAACAGAACAGCGACCGGCTGCTGACTGAGGCGCAGATCGACGTGACCAGCGCTGAAGGCCGTACGTTGCAGATCGTTCCACGGATTGATACTTATCAAACACAGCAGACTTCGGTGACCATTCCGGGTGTCTGGAGCTCCGCGGCGGGTGATCTCTACGTGGTTCTGGTCGAAATTGATCCGCAGCCGGTTTTCCGCGTTTTCTTTAACCCGCTGGTGAACTGGTTGTGGGGCGGGGCAATTATTCTGGCCCTGGGCGGGCTGCTGGCATTTTGGCC
>JAAZOQ010000370.1 GCA_012797695.1 Anaerolineaceae bacterium
AAAGAGCAGATGCCTGTCGGGCTGGATGCTTCCTTGCTGCAGATCATTACTGATCAAATGCTGGCTTTGTATCGCCATTATCTTCTCATCGATGCCCTGCGCGGCGAAAATCATTCCTACACAAACTTGATCAATACTTTGAACGAGGCCATCAATCATATCGATGAGGCTGTGATCTTGCTCAACACTGATTTTACGATCCAGCACATCAATCCAGCGGCTGAATGGATCTTGGGATACAGTTCGCAGGAAGTTACTGGCCAGGATTACGGGAATATTCTCATTGGTACCGATCGTCTTTCCCCGGCACTGGATGAAGCTCGCAAGGGGATTGCGACTCAGAATGTGGGCAAGGTAACGCTCAATCGCCGCCGCGGCGAACCTTTCCCGGCGGTGGTGAAGGTACTGCCGGTGTTGGTGAAGGAAAATCTGCTGGCAATTGAAATTTTGCTTAGCGACATCAGCGAAACCGAGAATCATAAAGCCGTCGTAGAACATCTGGAACACCGGGCTGTGCTGGGCGATTATACCGCTGCGGTGGTGCACGATATTCGTAATCCGATTAACAACATTTCGTTGGGTGCACAGCGTCTGGGCAGCGGGCTATCCGCAGAGGATCCCAAGAAAGAGATTGTCGAGAACATCATCAATGACTGTACCCGTCTCAACCACCTGCTTGAGTCATTGCTGGCTTATTCTCGTTCGAACGAGCTGCATCTCGAGGTCATTGAGGTAGGTCCTTATCTCAAACGGTTGCTGGATAAATGGCATCCGCGCTTTGCTAATGCCGGGATAAAGTCTTTTCTCAACATCGATCCCAAAGTAGAGAAGATCAACGGCGATCCGCGGGCACTCGACCGCGTGTTTACCAATTTGATCTCGAATGCGGTGGATGCCATGTCGCTGAGTGGTGATTCCCTGGCGGTCAACGCTGTCTTGAATACCAATTCGGTGGGGCTGCCCATGGTCGAGATCACCGTTTCGGATAACGGCCCGGGCATACCCGAAGAGATGCGCGAACGCATCTTTGAACCGTTTGTAACCACCAGCGCCAAGGGCACTGGTTTGGGGTTGACGATTACCAAGCAGATCGTGACGGCGCACAAGGGAAGTATTTCGGTGAAATCCTTCCCGGGGGCGACGCATTTTATTGTTTGCCTGCCGGCATTAATGGGAGATTCTGAATGAGCATAACGATTTTGATTGTCGATGACGAGGAGCATACCCGCATCAATCTGGAAGCCCTGGTGAAAGAGAAGGGTTATTCCACCATCACTGCGGCTACCTATGCCGAGGCAAAAGAACAGGTGACCAAAGGCAATTGTGATCTGGTGCTGATGGATATGCAGCTGCCGGATGGCTATGGCCCCAATTTGCTGATTGAGATGGCAAATTTACCTTATCATCCGCCGGTGATCATGATTACGGGCTATGGTGATATTGACACCGCCGTGGAAATTATGAAGAACGGTGCGATGGACTTTTTGACCAAGCCGGTGGATTTTGCTCGCCTCGAAAAATCCATCAAGCGGGCCAGTGACATCATTGCCATGCGCCGTGAGCTTGATCATTTGCGTGATGAGCAGAATCAATCGGTCAACTTTGTGGTGGGCAAATCGGAAAAAATGAAAGAAGTCGTTGAACTGGCCTGGAAGGCCGCTCAGCGAAAGGCCAACGTGTTGATTTCCGGCGAGACGGGTACCGGCAAAGACGTTCTGGCCAAGTACATTCATACCGTGGGAACGCGGCGTTTCAAATCCCTGGTATCCATCAACTGTGCTGCCATTCAAAGCACCATGCTCGAGATTGAGCTTTTTGGGTATGAGCCAAATTCCTTCACGGGGGCGGCCCAGAAGCGCAAGGTGGGGCTGATGGAAGTCGCTGACCAGGGCATTTTGTTTCTGAACGAAATTTCTTCCATGCCGCTCGAGATTCAAGCCAAACTGTTGACCGCGATCGAATCGCAGAGTTTTTTGCGTGTGGCTGGGCTGCAGCCGGTCCAGGTGGACGTGCAGGTGATTTCGGCTTCGAACCGCAATTTACCCCAGATGATCGAGGCTAAGGAATTCCGTGAGGATCTCTATTATCGTTTGAAGGTGGTGGAGATCGAACTGCCGCCTTTGCGGGAACGCCGTGAGGACGTGCCTGAGCTGGTAGGCCATTTTATCCGCCACTACAACATGAATATGGCGATGAACGTTCAGGCCATTGAGCCGCAGGCTCTCGAGGCGCTGCAGAATTACACCTGGAAAGGCAATATCCGCGAGCTTTCCAATGCTATTGAACGGGCCATGATCCTGTGTGATGGAGAAAAGATCAAGATGGCGGATTTACCTTCTGAGGTCCGTCACCCAGCGTGATCTTCTCATTGGCATAAAACTTGCAATTACACCCTCTAGAGATTGAATTCTGGAGGGTGTTATGTTTTCGATGACCGTAAATGATTTCATTTTGACCATGGGTATTACCCTGCTCATCGCCGGGCTAGTTTTTCTGGGGGTGGGGGTCTTCGTTTTGGTCAAGAAACTGCTTGGTAAGGACTTGCAGAACATTTCTGAACAGACGACCAAACTGGCCCAAAAGGGATTGACCGATGACATTACCGGGTTGGTGGGCAACGCACGCTCACTCATCGATGCCTTGAATGAACTGGTAAAAACGGCGGCCGGTGTTGGCATTTTACTGCTGATGATTGGCATTGCTTTGATTGGGGCCGCTTACGCCATCGTTTTGCAAATTCGCTAGTTGATTCATTCGCTCTCTGCCGGCAGAAAGGAAACCACCATGTTCGCCAAAAAGCTCACACAGATTCTGGATCGCTCCTTTACCCCCGAAAAGCGGATTCCCGCTTTGCGTGCTTTAAAGCGGGAAAATTTGTTGTGGAAAGAACTGGTTTCTTCCGATCTGCTGGATCGTTTGGTCACAGATTGGCCAGACGAGAATTTTGCATTGACTCCCGCCAGGGTCGCTTTATTCGAGCTGGATCCCGCTTTGCTGCAGCCTGTGGATCAACCCGCGACACCCTCTGTTGACTTGCTCGAACGGGCGATGCTGGCTTATGAAGAATATCTGCACGCGCAGCAGCCGGTGCAGCAATTCCAGGACGCGGCATTGCTGGCGCTGGCGCTGGATCAGAAGGAACGCAAAAATTCAGATTGGACGGCTCTTTTTAAAGAGGCACTGGCTCTGCAAGGCATTGATTCTGTCGAATCCTGGCAGGAATACTGGCAGAGCATTTATTCTCTGCTTTTTGCCTGGAGCGAAGATCGCTCTTCTTTCTTGCAAGCCCTGCTTCAGGCCCGAACGGCTGAATTTGGTTTGCCGCTGGTACAGTCGATTCTTTTTTCACAGCCATTCGAGTCCGAAGAAATCGGGCGCTATTACAAGAATTTGCTGAATTTTCAGCCGCTTTCGCTGCAGCTTGAAGCCCTTCATGGGCTGGAAGAGCTTGGCGACGAGGCTTTACCTCATCAGTTGGCCGCGGAATTGCTGGAACGCCATGCCAGACCGCAGGCAGAAGAAATCTCAGTGGCTCAGGTTTGGGCCAGCTCTGAAAAGAGCATGGGGCAGGCCATTACCCAGCGTCAGCTGGCAGCTCTGGCACAGTATGCCGGAGAAACTGAACTGGCGGACCACTATTTGAGCGCTGCTGAAAAATTATTTGCCGCAGAGTATGCCGGTGTCCAGGTGCAGAAGGCTTCCTTGCATTCTGCTGAGACACTTCCGGTTGAGTTGGAAATCCCCGCCGTGGTGAAAGAAGATCCGCAGGTGATGACTGAGTTGGCGATGACAGGCGGCGAGCCTACTGTGGACTTGATCGCTTCTGAATCCCCGCTGGCTTCGCTGCTGGGCGCCGAGAAGATCATGAAGGCGGGCAATGAGACGTTGGCCCGGCAGATTGCTAGTGAATCCAGCGACGCATTGGTGCAGCCTGCCGCACTCAAAGCACAGCGTGCCGTGGGTTGGAATCGCCGCCAGTTGGTCGGTCAATATGAGGCTCTTGGGCTTTGGGGCAAAGCCGCGCAGGTATTGGAAGAATTGATCCAGCAATCTCCTGCCGATGCTGCTCTCTATCGCCAGTTGTGGCAAACGGCGCAGCAGGTCCATAATCCACAGCAGAGCATTCAGGCGTTGGAGAATCTGACCCTGCTTGAGCCTGAGAATGCTTCCTGGCAGAAGCAACTGGCTGAGGCCTACTATCAGGCAGAAGATTGGCAACAGGCTTTCGCGGGCTATGAAGATTATTTCCTTACTCATGATGACGCGGAAGAAGCCGATCAATTGCAGTATGCTGAAGCGGCCGTCAAGGTGGGCCGCGCCGATCTGGCTTTGCAGACCGCTGAAAAGGTGCTCAACGACGACCCGGAAAATGGCCGGGCATTGGCGGTGATGGGCTTCGCTCATCACAAGCTGGGGCAAAGCGAAAAGGCTCTCGATTTTCTCAATCGTTCGGTGGCCAGTGCCCCCGAGTCGGTCGATCCCTGGCTGCTGATGGCGGAACTGCACCGCGAAAAAGGTCACTCAGAGCAGGCCATTACCGTTTTGAATACCGCTCATACCACTTTTCCGAGAGATCAGCGGGTAGTGCTGACTCTGGCCAAGACTTTGCTGGCTGCCGGCCAGGCTTCGGATGCCCTCAGCCTGCTGCAGGCCGATGGAACCGCGACAGATTTCGAGACCGCTTTGACCATGATCGCAGCGGAAAAGACGTTGGGCGTGGCTGGGCTGGAAGAGCTCGTTTCTAAAACTTATACTGCTTTCCCGGATCGTCCGCAGGCGATTTACGAATATGCTGATTTGGCTTTGCAGAAAGGTGAACGCCAGAAAGCGGCTCACTTGCTCGAGCCAGTCCTCGCGGACGCCGGCTGCACGGATGAATGGCGCCTGGCTTATGTCGATTCAATACTGGGCGAAGACTACCGCAATGTGCAAAAGACGGGGCTTCCTGAAAATGAGTCGGTTCAGCGGGCGCGCGCGCTTCTGAGTGAAGTATTGGCACGTGATGCTCATAACCTGGCAGCCAAAACTCTGGCCGGAGAACTGGCAATCAAAGAAGGCGAGTCCGCAAAGGCTTTCGAATTCTTGAGCAATTTGCTCAAAGACAGCGAAAGTGAAAATTCTAGCTGGTTTGACCGCATTCAGGCGGGGTTTGCACGTGCTGCGGCTTTTTTGGGTAAATTCGATCTGGCCCTGGGTGCAATCCAGAATTTGACTGAAAGCCATCCTGATTGGGTCGGGGTGAATCAAACCCTGGCCGAGATCGATCAAACGACGGGTGAAATCAGCGATGCAGTGACTCAGGCCAACCAGGTGCTGGATGCAGCGCAGAACGTGGCTGAGAGTGCCAGCTGGTTTGCTGACTTCATGAGCAATCTGGGCAAGCGGGAAGAGGCAGAAAAGGCCATTGAAAATCTGGCAAAAGTGCATCGTGATCCTTTGCCTCTGCAGTTGACTCTGGCCGAGATGAAGCTGGCGGATGGAGAACTTGCGGCGGTTCAGACGCTGGAGGCACAGATCAAACATGGTCTGGTGAAATGCCAGCAAGAGAAACTGATTACCCGTGCCGCCAGACTTTTCGATGCTGTAGGCGATATTGCCGGGGCGGTGGATGCTTTACGTTACCGTGCTGGCGAGAAAAGCACTTCCTCTGTTGCGGCGAAAGTGGATTTGGCAGGTTATCTGCGCAGTCACGGTCAGCCGGCCGAGGCAGAATTGGTACTGAATGAATTGCAGCAATCGCTGGGCAGTCAGAAATGGCTGGGGCTGATAACCGCTGAAGCTCAGCATGCTGCCGGCAAAACTGCGCTGGCTTTCGAACTGCTCAAGAACCTTCCCGAGACCAATCAGCAGGTTCCGCAAAAAGTGAACTTATCCTTCACCCCGGCAGATTGGGGACCTATGCTTGATGAAGACGCGCAGGCCGGTGGGTTGGCGCAGGAGCTGGCATTCGAGTCCACTGATTATGCACAGGTGCGCGAGGTGGAGGAAGGAAAGCCCAGTTTACTGCTTGAAGCAGATTATGCTCTGGGAGACGGCAGTGAGATCGGTTCCTGGCTAGAGGATATGTCCGCGGAAAGCAAAGCGCTGGCGGAGCCCATGCTGGCGGCCCAATTAAGTGAGATTTTGCTGGATGCTGGTCAAACCCAGCGTGCGGGTGAGCTTTTGATGACCGCCCTCGAAAAATATCCTGAGTCTGCCGCTCTGAAGCTCAATGCCAGCCGTCAGGCTGCCTTAAGTGGCAATTGGGCTACGGCAGAAGCGCTTTTCGTTCAGGAATTGCCGCAAGTGGTTGCTGCACCGGACTTTACCAGTGCTCAGGCAGTCAGTGAGGCGCGTCAGGCGATCAAAGCGGCTTTTGCTGCAGCTCACTGGCAGGAAGCCGAAGCTGTCAGCCGTCGTCTCGCAGCCGATCAACCGAAAAATGCTTGCGCGAGTTCTCTGCGTCTGCAAACTCTGACCAAGGCACTGGAATTTTTCTACAAATTTGGCGATCTGGGTGCGCAGCAGCATGGGATGGGCGAGACAGCTGTGGATTCTTACCGCTCAGAACTGCTGGCACTGACAGAAAATTCTGCAGTGGGCAGTTCCATAGAGAATGAGCATTGGCTGGCTCGTGCCAAAGCTGTTCTCGATCCGAACCAGACTAATATTCGCCGGTTGGCGATGATCAGTCCTTCTCAGGAGGATATCGAGGCCATGATGCTGGCACTCATCCGTTCTGGGCAGGAACAAACCGCGATCCAGTTAGGGAAGAAGCATCTCGACGAGAGCGGTACAGCCGCTTTGCTGGCCAGGGCTTCTCTTGAACGTGACCTGAATGCAGCGGCAGCGGCCATCGATCAGGCTGAAAAGGATCGACAGGCTCTCCCGGTGATTCATGTACTGGGGGCAAAGATCAGCCAGATGCAGAAGGAAACTTATGCAGCCATCAATCGGATGGAAGAAGCCCTAGAAAGTTGGCCAGAAGAAAGCAACTGGCATGCGTCTGCTGCGGAATTATGGAATCAGGTGGGTGATTGGCAAAACAGTGCCAAACATTATGAGGCAGTACTGACTGCTCACGCCGACGATTCCGTCGCAGCTTTGCAATTGGGTAAGGTCTATCTGCAATCCAAAAACTTTGAGCCGGCAATTGAACGCTTACAGCAGGTAACGGAGCAGGAGCCAAATCAATTTGAGGCCTGGGAAGGCCTGGCCGATGCTTACTATCAATCCGGGCAGATTGACGCTGCTCTTTCCGCGGCGGAACGTGCCAGCCAGATCAACGAATTCTCGGCCAGCCCTTATTTACTTCGTGCCCAGATCTTGATGGGCAAAGGGGACGCCAAGTCCGCGCTGGAACTGGCGCAAAAGGTACTGCGTCAGGAGGAGACTCAACCCGAGGCTTTGCTCTTGGCTGCCAAAGCATTTGCGCTGCTGGGAAATAAGCCGCTGGCGTTGCAGACCCTTGAAAAAGCTTCTCACTCAAGCAAAGCTACCCTCTCTCTCTTCATCGAACAGGCCAAACTGGTCAAAGAGATCAATGGGCCTGCTAATGCGCGCAGTTTGCTTGAGAGCCTGGTGGAACGCTACCCAGATAATGTGGAACTGCTCAATATGCTGGCGGATTCTCAGTTCGCGGCCGGAGATCGCGCCGGGGCTGAAAAAGCTGCTCAACTCTCACTGCAGTTGGCTAACGAACAGCCGCAGATGCAAAAATTCCTGGGCCAACTGGAACTGGAAAGCGGCAATCTCGATCAGGCAATCCATCATTTCAGCCAGAGCATTGCTCAAAAGAGTGACGATGTTGAGGCTTATCTTGAGCTGAGCAAAGTGTATGAACAGCAGCGCGATTTCGCTTCTGCGCTGAAGACTCTGGAACAGGCCATGACGCTTGACCCTGAGAATTTGTCAGCGGTGTTGGCTGCGGCTGCCCTTATGAAGAATGCCCGTGATTATGCAAAAGCTGAAGCATTGTTGCGCAAGGCGGCCGAATTGGCCCCCAATGATCTTAACGTTCGCCGTCAACTTGGCGCGGTTATTGCACTGAATCTGGTAGAAAGTTCACAGGAAGCGAGTTCACACCTATGATGACCCATTCTTCTGATGTGCAAATGATCGAACGGTCGAAATTACTGCAGTACCTCAAGACGGCCCTGCAAAGCAAATCGTATCAGTTCATTCGTCAGGCGGCTACTGCCTGGCTGGCTTCTTATCCTGGGGATCTCGAGATCAACTTGATGTTGGTGCAGGGATTGGTTCAGGAAAGCCGTGAGACGATGGCTGCGCCGATCCTTGAGAAGATCATTCGCAATGATGGAGAATATCTCGATGCTTTACGCGTTGCGGAGGACCTTTTCCCGCGTCTGGATGCCGTCAAAGCTCAGCAGGCCGCGGGTCTGGTGCAGGCCCTGGGGGCAGCTCCGAAGAATGGCTTGAATTTGCCCAATTGGGGCGGAAAACTGTTTCTGGTCAGAAAGCTGCTTGCAGAAGGTCAGACTGAAACCGCCCGCGGAATTTTGATGGAAGTGATGACCTTGAAGGATGCTCCCAGTCTGGCTGGGGTGCTTCATTTACAGCTGGCAGAAAAAGACAATGACTTAACTGCCCGGCTGAATCTGGGGCGGGTTTACCATTCGCGCTGGCCTGAAAGCATCCAGATCAGCTTGCTGTTGTCCAGCGCGTGGATGGAGAGCGGTAAAATGGATGAGGCAGTCAATTTGCTGCATGAGTGTGCTGCCTTGGACCCGATGGGCCAGGTACCGGCGCGGATGTGGGGGGATGCTTTCGCTTATAAGCCGCTGTATCCCGAATCGATGCAGATTGTGGAATCTTTTGCCATTCCTGGCGAAGTGGCCAGTAAGTATGGCATGAATCATCTGGCAGGTGGTCCTGCAGGTGAGCCTTCAATTGACGAGCCTCAGGCTGCGTCTGCCCTTTCTTTTGACAGGGCAGAAACCCCAGCCGCCCCGGTGCAGCAGCCGTTGAATGAAGTTCGTTCTTTCGATGGCTACCGCGTACTGCCAACCGCTGAAGAGGCCTATCCTGAGAACCCACGTGTGAAAGAAGCCGCTGCGCATAAGAAAGATCCAGTGATCGAGGAAGTAGAGCGCGAATTCGTCAAGATTGCTGATGATCTCAAGACTCCCAGCTCAGCACGGGCGGATAGCCGTTTTCCGTCCTATGTGATCTTGACCACTAAAGGCGGGTTGACCAGCCAGTATGGTGCCCAGAGCACCACAGTGATTCTGGATGAACTGGCAAAACTGGCGTCCAGCATCCAGAATACCAAGAACTGGCATTCCTTTGTCTTTTTGCCCGATGATTTGACCACCTGCGGAAAATATGGCATTACCCCTGTGGATGCCATTGACCCCTGGAAGATTAAACTGGCCCTGACGGATCTAGATGCCGCTCTGGCCAAGACCGGTGAGATGATCGGCTGTGTTCTGATTGTCGGGAATGACAGTGTGGTACCTTTCCACAAGCTGCCTAATCCTACCGATGATGCCGATGCCATGGTGCCGTCGGATAACCCTTATGGCTCTCTCGACAAGAATTATTACGTGGGGGATTGGCCTGTGGGCCGGCTGCCCGGGGACGTAAGCTCCGACTCGGGGCTGCTCTTGACCCAGATTCGTAACCTGACTGATTATCACACGGACGAGGTTGGGCCGCAAAGCTGGATCAATCAGTTGCTGCATTTTCTCCTTTTTTGGAGTCAGGCTTACGCTAAGAATTTCACCAATTTGGGCTACACGGCCGCCATCTGGCAGCGGGCTTCGCTGTCTTCTTTTCGGGCGATTGGGGAAGCGCGAAATCTTTATCTCTGCCCCAGCGGCACGAAAACAGCTTTTTCTGCTGACAAATTGAGTACGGCTCCTTTTGCCTATTTCAATCTGCATGGCGTCGAAGATGGGCCCAACTGGTATGGCCAGAAGGATACTTCTGACACCAGCGGCGGTGAAGATTACCCGGTGGCGTTGCAGCCGTCCTCACTCACAAAGAACACTTATTCTCCGCGTATTGTCTTCAGCGAGGCTTGCTAC
>JAAZOQ010000371.1 GCA_012797695.1 Anaerolineaceae bacterium
CGATTACTCCACGCTGAGTCCTCGTATCACTCAAGGCTGGTATCCAATTTCATTTACAATAATTAAATAGCAGAGAAATTACTTAAAGCTCCCATTCCGGAAGTCTGCATGGAGGTTTTTAATGGCATTCGCTCTACCTGTTATTCAAAAGAATACCCTGGTGATGAAATTTGGCGGCACTTCAGTCGGAACACCGGCTGCTATGAAGCAAGTCGTCCAGATCGTTGCCGCCGAACGCCCACAGTGGAAAAACTTAGTGGTAGTGACTTCAGCGCTGAGCGGAGTGACGGATCTGCTGCTGAAGATGGCCAGCGGGGATACTGATCTGCTGGCGGGATCCGCCCAGACTATCCGTGCCCGCCACACCGCCATCGCGAATGAATTGATCGCCGACCTTGAAAAACGTCAGACCGCTCTCGACGCAATGGAAGCCATCGTGGAGCAGATTCTGAATTTATGCTGGGCCATCAGCGTTCTTGGAGAATCTACCCCGCGCATCATGGATACCATTGCCTCGGCGGGGGAAAGAATGTGCATTCCCCTGCTCTCGGCCGCGCTCGAATCCGCCGGCATTCCCGCTCAACCCGTTGAAGCCACTCGCCTGATCCGCACGGACGATCACTTCACCGATGCCCACCCTGACATGGAGAAGACCCACGAATTGACCCGCCAGGTATTGCAGCCTCTCCTGACTCAAGGCATCGTACCGGTGGTAACTGGTTTTCTGGCCGCCAACGAAAAAGGTAACATTACCACGCTGGGACGCGGCGGCAGCGATTATTCTGCCGCGCTGATCGGGGCCGCGCTGCCCGCAGATGACGTCTGGATCTATACCGATGTCGATGGAGTAATGACCGCCGATCCACGCCTGGTACCCGACGCCACCACCGTTCCGGTGTGCTCCTACCGCGAGATTGCAGAACTGGCCTATTATGGGGCCAAAGTACTGCATCCCAAGACCATCCGACCCGTTATCGAAGCCGGGATCGGTCTGCGGGTGTGCAATACCTTCAATTACGCTCATCCCGGCACCCGCCTGGTCGCTGACCTGGATGCCCAACCCGGCATCATCAAAGCCATTACCACCATCCGTAATTTGCAACTCATCACACTCGAAGGCCGCGGCATGCTGGGCGTACCGGGTGTCGCCGCCAAAACCTTCGATGCAGTGGCCAAAACCGGGGCCAGTGTTCCCCTGATCACTCAGGCCTCTTCAGAGCAAAGCATCTGCTTTGCCGTTCCCGCGTCTTCCAGTAAAAAAGTCATCCAGACCCTGACCAAAGCGTTTCAGAGTGAAATTCAAAGCCGCGATATTGATCGCATCTGGGCAACCGATGAGGTCGGCATCGTTACCGTCGTGGGAGAAGGCATGAAAGCCACTCCCGGTGTCGCTGGTCGCGTCTGCAGCGTATTGGGCGATCATCAGGTCAACGTGATTGCCATTGCTCAGGGTTCCTCAGAAGTATCCATCAGTCTGGTCGTCGATGGAACCCAGGTGCAGGAAGCCTTGAAAGTGCTCCACCAATTGATTCAATAATATTTTGCCGACAGGCAAATTTCAGGAGATAAAATGTCGAATCGAATTCCAGTAGCTGTGCTGGCTGCCACGGGCAGCGTCGGACAAAGGTTTATCCAATTATTGGATTGCCACCCTTATTTCAAGGTAACTGTCATCACTGCCTCTGATCGGACTGTTGGTCAGAAATATGGCGATGCCTGCCACTGGATTCTGCCCGGGGATATGCCCGATTGGGTCAAAGAAATGACCATCCAGCCCACTTCCCCAGAAGCAGTTCACTGCCCGCTGGTGTTCTCGGCGCTGCCGGCGGATGCTGCGGTGGAAATCGAACCCGCCTTTGCCCGCGCCGGCAGCATTGTCTGCTCCAACGCGTCGGCATACCGCGCCGCCCCAGACGTTTCCATTCTCTTCCCGGAAGTTAACCCCGATCTAACTGACATCATCCCCATTCAGCGCAGCCTGCGCGGCTGGTCTGGGGCCATCATTACCAATTCCAACTGCACCAGTGCCGGGCTGACCGTTTCTCTTAAAGCCCTCTACGATGCTTTTGGACTGAAGAAGGTCTTCGCCGTTTCCATGCAGGCGCTTTCAGGAGCTGGCTACCCGGGGATTCCTTCAATCGACATTATCGATAACGTCATTCCGCTGATCAAAGGAGAAGAAGACAAAGTCGAGCACGAGCCCCGCAAAATGCTGGGTAAAGTCGTCGGCAATGAAATCATCCCGGCGGATTTCGTAATTTCCGCTCACACCAACCGCGTCGCCGTCGTAGACGGACACATGGTCTGCGTCTCAGTCGAACTGGAACATTCCGCCACACCTGAACAGGCTGTTGAAGCTTTCCGCGCCTACCAGGCCCCCGAGATCAGTCGTGATTTGCCCTTTGCCCCCCAGCCAGTGATCGTGGTGCGGGACGAACCTGACCGCCCCCAGCCCCGTCTGGACCGCATGACCGGGAAGGGTATGACCACCGTCGTCGGCCGGGTACGCCCAGACCCACTCTTTGGGCTGAAATACGTGGTGCTGTCGCACAACACGATCCGCGGTGCCGCCGGCGGGTCTATCTACAATGCTGAATTACTCGTCAAACAGGGGTATATAAAATGAGCGCCTACGCTGGAGTTCTCGAACGTTACAAACCCTTTTTAAAGATCCCCGCCCACACGCGCACAGTAACTTTGCTGGAAGGGAACACTCCCCTGATCCCGGTGCCGCAACTGGCAGAGGAACTCGGCGGTGGGTTCGAACTGTACATCAAATTTGAAGGTATGAACCCAACCGGCTCTTTCAAAGATCGCGGCATGACCGTTGCCATCAGTGAAGCTTACGGAGGCGGTGCCAAATCGGTCATCTGTGCTTCCACCGGCAATACAGCAGCATCCGCCGCCGCCTATGCCGCCCGGGCAGGAATGCGCTCCATCGTTATCATTCCCGCAGGGAAAGTGGCCACCGGCAAACTGGCCGGGGCTGTAGCTTACGGGGCCGAAGTCATCCAGATCGATGGATCTTTCGACGATGCCCTGAATCTCGTAGTTGCCATCTCAGAAAAATACCCAATCGCTCTGGTCAATTCGCTCAACCCTTACCGCCTCGAAGGGCAAAAAACCGCCGCCTTCGAGATCGTCGATTCCCTCGGAGAGTCTCCTGACTGGCTGGCTCTGCCTGTAGGGAATGCCGGCAACATCTCGGCCTACTGGATGGGCTTTACTGAGCTGCATGCCCGCGAAAATATGGCACTGCCGCAAATTCTCGGCGTACAGGCAGCCGGGGCCGCCCCATTGGTACTGGGACACCCCGTCGAACATCCCGAAACCGTGGCTACCGCCATCCGCATCGGCAAGCCGGCCCGTGGAGAGCAGGCCCTGACCGCTGCCGAAGAATCTCACGGACGGATCATCGCTGTCAGCGACGATGAAATTCTAGCCATGCAAAAGCGCCTGGCTGCCAACGGCATCTGGGTGGAGCCCGCCTCTGCCGCCGGCGTAGCCGGGTTGGCCCACGAGTTACGTGAGGGCAAGATCAATCTGAAAGGGAAAAAAGTTGCCGCGGTTTGTACCGGACACGGAATGAAAGATCCGGATATCATTACCAGAGAAATGAAAAAGCCCACGATTCTCCCGGCGGAGATGAATGCGTTGGAAGATTTTCTGGCCCGCGAAGGAAAATGATGCAATTTCAAGTTAAGGTACCGGCTACCACTGCCAATATTGGCCCCGGTTTCGACTGTCTGGGAATGGCCTTTGACCTCGAAAACGAGGTGTTTGTGCACACCCAGGGCGAAACTTTAATCATCAAGATCAAGGGAGTCGGGGAAGACCTTCTTGCTCCCAATGAAAACAATGCCATTTATCAGGCGATGCTGGCTTATGCCAATGCACAACAAGCGCCCCTCCCGGCCGGGATCACTCTCAAATGTCTCAACCGGATCCCCTTAGGCTCCGGACTGGGTTCCAGTTCAGCCGCCGCTGTCGCCGGGATCTTGATCGCACGAACCCTACTGGGCAAACAGCCTGATCTTGAAGCCGAACTGGCCCTGGCCACCCGGCTGGAGGGCCACCCCGATAACGTGGCTCCATGTTTGATGGGGGGACTGGTTGCTGCCACAATGACCGATGCCGGTATTATTCAGACACTTGCTTTACCCGTTGCCGCTGAACTGGAACTGGTACTGGTGCACCCCCTCTTTAGCTTCCCGACCAAGATTGCCCGCGCCGCCCTGCCCACTCATGTCACTCACCACGATGCGGTTTTCAATGCCAGCCGCGCCTTCTTTTTGATGGAAGCCTTAAAAACCGGAGATCCTCATTTACTGAAAACCTCCCTGCAAGATCGCCTGCACCAGCCTTACCGGTTACCGTTGATCCCGGGGGCATTCTCGGCCATCGAAAAAGCTCAGGAAGCCGGTGCCATCGCTACCGTCCTCTCGGGGGCCGGGCCAAGTTTGCTGGCATTTTCGCCTTCTCCCCAATTGAATCAGCCTATTGCTCAGGCAATTCGCTCTGCTTTCACCGGCGCTGGCCTGGAATCTGAGACTTTCTTCCCTCATGTTGCCAAAACTGGGGCCGAAGTTACTCAATTGGAATAAAAAAATCTTTTGGTGTCTAGTCTATGGAAAAGAGTACGCTCAACAATACAGTAGTCATCTCGATCATGTCGAAAGACCGGGTGGGAATCATCGCCCGAGTTTCACAAAAGATCGCTGAAATTCAGGGGAACATTGCCGACATTCGTCAAAGTGTGCTGTGCGGCTATTTCACCATGATCCTGCTGGTCGACTTTCCTGCCGATACCTCGCTTGAGACAATCTCGACGCGGTTGGAAGAGATCAATACGCCAACAGAGCCTCATCTGGCCATCGCCGTCAAACCCGTGGCAGAAACAAAAGTGATCCCTGCCAATACTTACCCTGCCGATACCTACGTATTGACCGTTACCGGGTCAGATCAGATCGGTTTTGTTGCCGCGATTGCCAATTTCTGTCAGGAACATTCCATCAACATTCTGGATCTTTCCACCACGCGCAACGATGATCAGTACGTGATGATCCTGTTCATTGATATTACTGCTGCCCCGGCTATCCAGTCGATCCGGGAAGATATGGCAACACTTGCCCAAGAAACCGGCTTCGAAATCTCTCTGCAGCACCTGGATTTGTTCAGAGCGGTCAACGAAATTCACTTACCTGTAAATTAATCAAGAAAGAGGCTTTCCCATGATCCAACCCCAAGAATTTCTCGAAACCGTCGAAATGATCCAAAAAGAAAAATTGGACGTGCGTACGGTGACCATGGGAATCAATCTGCTTGACTGCCATCGCGAAACGGCCGAAGAGACCTGCAGCGCCATTCAGAAAAAGATCACCCGGCACGCCGCCAAACTGGTAAAGACCTGCAATGAAGTAAGCAGCAAATACGCCATTCAGGTCGTCAACAAACGGCTGGCCGTTACCCCCATAGCCAACGTTGGTGCGGGTTTCTCCCCTACTGATTTCATCAAGATCGCCCATGCTCTGGAAGATGCCGCCGCGGAAGTCGGGGTTGACCTGTTGGGCGGATATTCTGCTGACGTTTCGAATGGGTTTGCCTGCGGAGATCGCGAACTCATCGCCTCGATTCCGCAAGCTCTGTGTGAGACCCACAAAGTGTGTTCCTCAATTAATGTGGGCACTACCAAACACGGTATCAATATGGACGCCGTGGTCCTGATGGGCGAAACCATTAAAACACTGGCGGATCAAAGCGCAGCGCAAAGCGGTTTTGCTGCTGCCAAATTCGTCGTTTTCACCAATCAGCCGGGGGATAACCCCTTCATGGCGGGCGCCATCCACGGGCTTGACCAGCATGAGATCGTCATCAACGTTGGCGTCAGCGGACCTGGGGTGGTAGCCCGAGCAGTGGAACGCAAAATCGCCAATTCAAAACCCGGCAATCTCGGCTTGCAGGATCTGGCAGAAGAGATCAAAGAAACCACTTTCCGTGTTACCCGCTGCGGTGAGTTGATCGGCCGTCAGGTAGCCCAGCAGCTTGATATCCCCTTTGGGGTCGTCGATCTGTCCCTTGCCCCAACCCCCAACATAGGCGACAGCGTCGGCGAGATCCTTGAAATCCTGGGGGTGGATTCTGTGGGAGCACCCGGCACCACCGCCATTCTGGCTATGCTCAATGATGCCGTGAAAAAGGGTGGTGTGTTCGCCTCACAAAGCGTCGGCGGGCTCTCAGGGGCTTTCATTCCTGTTTGCGAAGACCACGTCTTGGCGGAAGCCGTTGCCAACGGCTCTTTGAGCATGGAAAAGCTGGAAGCCATGACCAGTGTTTGCTCCGTTGGGCTGGACATGATCGCCATCCCGGGTTCAACCGACGCCGCTACCATCTCCGCCATCATCGCGGATGAAATGGCCATCGGGATGATCAACAGCAAAACGACAGCCGTGCGCGTTATCCCGGTACCCGGGAAAGAAGCGGGAGATTTTGTAGCTTTTGGAGGGCTTTTTGGCGAAAGCGCCATCATGCCCATCCGAAATTTGGGAAAATCCAGCCGGTTTATTCAATTTGGAGGCAAAATTCCGGCTCCAATTCATAGCTTAAAAAATTAAAACGAGTTAAAACTGGTCTAGTGGCCGATGAAATTGGTTTTCGCAGGTGTATAATCTAACCATCCTTATAAATAGTCTATATTGTTATTGAGGAGTGAGTTCACGTGAACGATAAACGGATCCAGGATGTTATTGAGATCGAGAATCAGGCCGACGAAGTTTATCAGAAAGCGGTAGCTGAAGCCGAACGGATTCCCCAAGAAGCTGAGCAAGAAGCCAAAAAGATCATCGAAAGTGCGAAAGCCACTGCTAAACACCAGGCACAAGAGTTGATTTCTCAGGCTGAAGCAAAACAAGAGAGCGACGATATTCTTGCCAAAGCAGAAGAAACCATTCACCACAACGAAGCACTGGCAAAGCGCCACTTTGACCGCGCCGTTTCTTATGTGATCGCCCGAATTCTCAGCCGGGAAGCATAACAATGGCCCCCGATGCAACAACTGGCTTCGCAGCTATTAATGCAAGGGTGCGAGCAATGTATTCCACATTGCTCGCCAGGCAGGACTTCATAAATTTCAGTGAGTCAGCAAATTTGGAGGCTCTGCTCACCCAACTCAAACATACCGCTTATGGCCCCTATCTGGAACGGGCTAAAGACAAGGAATTAAACGCTCGCCGGGCAGCTTTTTTGATGCGCGGCCGCATGAGTGAGTTATTCCACTCCATCATCAATGGCTCCCCAGATTACACCAAAGCCATCCTCGCCCAACTTTACGACTACTATCAAGTCAATAACCTGAAAGCGATTCTTCGGGGTATCGTTACCGATTCCACCTGGGATCGAGTTCGTTACGTACTTTTCCCAATGATCGGGGATAACGTTCTACCCACAGAACAGATGCTTGAGTCAAAGAATGTTACTCAAGCAATCGAGATGATCCAATCAACCCAGTATTATGAGACGCTGACCTTTGCAGTAAAGCGCTATAGCGTAGAACAATCCCTGTTCCCCATCGAAGTGGCACTGGACCTGGACTACTGGAGAAACCTCTGGAAAGCCGTTAAAACCCTGCCCAAAGCTGACCAGGAATATGCCGTAAAGATCATTGGCCCCTTGCTGGACATGAATAACTTGATGTGGGCGATCCGATACCGTACCTATCATCACCTCAGCGAAGAAGAGATCATCAATTACACTCTGCCTATTGGATATCATGTTTCGAACAGCGACATCCATGCCGTAGCAGCAGGAGCAGACATAGAACAAATCGTGAAACGTCTCTATCCGGATATTGCTGGTGTAGATATTATGCTTTCTGATCTTCAGTCGGGGCTTCCCAATCTCGAGCTACAATTGCAAAAACGCATTGCTGCCCAATGTCATGCCGCTTTTATGGGGAATCCATTCCAGATCGGTATCCCCTTAGGATTCCTGATCTTGCTGGACATGGAGATTCAAGACCTTGTCGTTTTGCTCGAAGGCAAATCCAATCAATTACCCAACGAAGAGATCAATAAGTTCCTGATCGTCTCTTAGTGGAATCTTTATCCTTGTAATCAGTTATCGGAGAGATTATGTTCTATCCGCAAGAAATGTCTGAAATCGAAATTGTTGTCCCGGCAAAAGACCTTCTGCCAGTAACGAAGGTACTCAGCAGCCAAGGTATTTTCAGCCAACAAGACGTCAACTATTTAGGTTCTGAGAAAGAGCCTGACCAAGAGAATCGTTGGCAAGAAAAGGCTGCCCAATACGCATTACTTGAGAGACATCTGCAATCGATCTTCCAATCACTTGGGCTGCAAGATACTACTCCCTCCAAACAGGACTATGGGGAGCTGCTGGAGATTGAAGCCAGTGAAAAGACGATCGATGCCATCGAAACAATGGTCAAAAATGCAGTTGATCAAATCAGCAGTTTGAATAAACAGATCGAGCATTTGCAAAACCTGATCCAACAAATATCACCGATCTCCGATATCGATCTGGATATTTCCAAACTGCGAAATCCTCGTTATCTCATCTCAACTCTGGGCATGATGCCTCCGGAGCAAATCAACCGACTAAAAGAAAGCCTGAGCCGTATTCCCTACGTGTTTTACACGCTCAGCCAAAAAGGACCCAAGGCCGTCGTATTCGTCGCAACTTCGCGTGAAAATGAAGATATGTTTGCCCGTGCTACCCGGGCCGGTTTTCTGGACCCCATCAATTTGCCTGAAGACCAGACCGGGACGCCGGCGGAGATCATCACCGCCACAAAAGAACAAATCTCAGAGTGCGAAGCCAAGATTGCGGATCTCAAAAAGTCACTGGAAGTCACTCAGCAAGAAAAACGATCCGAACTGACCGATCTTTTATGGAAGGTACGCTGCAGCCGAATGATGACCGCGGCAATTCTCCATTACGGCAAATTAAAATACACCTACATCATCGTGGGATGGGTCTATTCTTCTCAGATCGAATCTCTCAAAACAAAGATCAAATCCGTCTCGAAAGATGCACTTCTGGAATCAAGAATTGCCAAACGTGTCGAAGAAGCGAGCGAAGTTCCCATCGCATTAAGCAACCCCGGACTGATTCGCCCCTTCCAGATGCTGGTGCGTACCTACGCCGAACCTAGATACAGTGAACTGGACCCCACTCCACTGGTTGCAATCCTTTTCCCCCTGCTCTTCGGGGCCATGTTTGGTGATGTTGGCCACGGGCTAATACTGGCAATTCTAGGCGCAATCGTCACCAGCAAGAAAGTAAAAGCCTTCAAAGGCTTGGCCAGTTTAGGCCCGATCGTGTTGGCCTGCGGTATCTTTTCGATGATCTTTGGTTTCCTCTACGGCAGCATCTTCGGCTATGAAGAAATCCTTCATCCGCTGTGGATGCAGCCCGGGAAAAACATCATGACCATTCTGATCATTACCATCGCTGGCGGTATGATCGTGCTGAGTCTGGGCTTTTTGATCAATATCTACAACGCGCTGAAAGTGAAAGACTGGTCTCTGGCTTTCTTCAATCACAACGGAGTGATTGGTCTGGTACTTTACTGGTCTCTCATCGGGTTAGGCCTTTCTGCTCTGGTTCCTGGTTTTCCAATACCTATTTATATTTTTGTGATCGCTTCAATCATTGGCGTCATAGGAATGATGTTCTCTGAAGTTTTTATTCACCTGATCGAAGGGCACCGTCCTCTGATCGAAGGTGGCTTTGCTTTGTTCTTTGTACAGGCCTTCTTCGAGTTATTTGAAACCGTTATCAGCTATTTGAGCAACAGCCTTTCCTTTGTTCGTGTGGGCGCATTTGCTGTCGCTCACGGAAATTTAGGTGCTGTTTTCTTTATTCTTGCTGAAATAGTAGATCCCTCGAAAGGAATTGGCTACTGGCTGATGTTCCTTCTTGGTCTGCTCTTCATCGTAGGCTTTGAAGGGTTGATCGTTGGTATTCAAACAATGCGTCTCACCTACTACGAAATCTTTGGAAAATTCTTCACGGGTGGTGGAAAGAAATTCGAACCTCTTACCCTTCACCCTGCAGAAAACAAATAATAAATTAAGGAGAAAAGAAAATGTTTCTAGTGATTGCTGTTCTTGTCGGTTTACTTCCCATTATCCCTGCGGTGATCTTCTTCTTGAAAGATCATAAAAATCAGCCGGCCAAAGCCACCCGTACACTCACCCTTGGACTCAATGGCTTCAACCTGATCGTCGGTTTGATGGTTGCAGCGGTAGGTATTGTCTGGTTAGCCTCTCCTTCTACCGTTATAGCTGCCGGTTTAGCCAATGCTGCTACCGTAGCTGATCCGTATGCTACCCTGGCCGCAGCTCTTTCCACTGGTCTGGGCTGTATCGGTGCGGGTATTGCCGTTGCCAGCACTGGTGCTGCTTCTGCTGGCGCAATTGCTGAAAAGCCAGAAACATTTGGCCGCCTCCTAATCTTCGTTGGTATGGCAGAAGGTGTGGCAATCTACGGTTTGATCATTGCTTTCATGATTCTCAATCGGTAATTTTCTATGAAAGTTCTGGTAATCGGTCATCCTGAAGCCGTGCTTGGTTTTTCGCTTGCTGGAGTGGAAGGCATCACTGCCTCCACACCCGAAGAGATCAATAAAGCACTTGATGATGCCCTGCAAACTGAAGAGATCGGGATCATCTTAATTACCCAGGATGCTTCCAGTCTAATTCAGACGCGGATGGACGAACTCAGACAGCGCAGTACTGTGCCGTTGGTGGTGGAAATTCCTGGCCCGAACGGGACAAGTGCTGACCAACCTTCTATTGGAGATGTGTTGTTGCGTGCTATTGGGGTAAAGCTCTAGATTACCCTGGAATTGGATAGGATTTGTATGACACCAGATGAAAATATCGAACGGCTCTCCAGAGATATTCTCCAGCAGGCACAGGCTGAAGCTGAGCAATTAATTTCTGAAGCCAATATCAAAGCAGAGCAAATTCGCAATCGTGCCAAAATTGACGCTTCTGCTGAGCAAGAAAAGATTTTAGGGCAGGCCAAACGGGATGCGGAACGCATCCACAGTCAGGCACTGGCAACCACGCAGTTGAAAGCACGCACCATGCAACTGGAAGCACGTGAGAAATTGTTGCTGAGCGTTTTTGAAGCTGCCTCCTCCCAAATCACCTCTGTTCAGCAGTGGAGTGATTACGAAGCCACCATTGAAAAACTGGCTAGCGAAGCCATTCAACAAATTGGCTCAAAGAAAGTCGTTCTGCGTGCCGATAAAACAACCAAAAAAATCTTACAAGAATCGCTAATCAAGAAATTAAGCTCTCAATTAAACGTTGAAATCACCTTAGGTGATGATCTTACTGATAAAACAGGGGTGATCGCTGTTACTCCCGATGGACATTTGAACTTTGACAATACACTTGAAACTCGTCTTGGCAAATTGGAAAATGAACTCCGCGCTCCTGTTTATCACCTGCTGATGGGAGAAAGTCTATGAGTGAACGTGTAGGAACCGTCACATGGATTAATGGTCCTGTCATTCGGGCAAAGGGATCTCGCCAGGTACAGATGATGGAGCTGGTCGAAGTCGGTGATGAACACCTGGTAGGTGAAGTCATCGGTCTGGATGGAGATACCATTACCATCCAGGTTTACGAGGAAACCTCTGGCATGAACCCTGGATCGCCAGTTTTTGGTACCGGGCTTCCGCTTTCCGTCGAACTCGGACCAGGTTTGTTGCGCAGTATTTTTGATGGTATTCAACGGCCTTTGCCTGTCATCGAAATGCGCACCGGCTCTTTCATCAGCCGTGGTGTGCACCTGACCCCTCTTTACCGCAAGGATCGCTGGAGTTTTACCCCCACTCGCAAAGTGGGCGACGTTGTCAAAGGGGGAGACATTATCGGTACCGTCCCTGAGACACCGTCTATTGAACACCGCGTCATGATTCCCCCTGATCTTTCTGGTACCCTCACCTGGATCGCGCCAGAAAAAATGTACACCATCGAAGAACCCATTGCCCGTTTGAAACTGGCTTCGGGGGAAGAAAAAGAAATCACCATGCTGCAAAGATGGCCCATTCGCCGTCTGCGCCCCTATCAGACCCGTCTGGGTCAGACCACTCCGCTGGTTACCGGTCAGCGCGTACTGGATACTTTCTTCCCGCTGGCAAAAGGCGGCGCTGCTGCCATCCCTGGCGGATTCGGTGCCGGCAAGACCGTGACTCAGCACTCGATCGCTAAATGGGCAGATGCACAGGTCGTGATCTATATTGGCTGCGGTGAACGCGGCAATGAAATGACCGAAGTGTTGCAGGAATTCCCTGATTTGATTGACCCCCGTTCCGGTCACCCATTGATGGAACGCACCGTTTTGATCGCCAATACCTCCAACATGCCAGTGGCAGCTCGTGAAGCCAGCGTTTACACCGGCATTACCATCGCTGAATACTACCGTGATATGGGCTACCACGTCGCTTTGATGGCCGACTCCACTTCGCGTTGGGCTGAAGCCCTGCGAGAGGTTTCAGGCCGTCTGGAAGAAATGCCGGCCGAAGAAGGTTATCCGGCCTATCTGGCCGCCCGTCTGGCTGAATTCTATGAACGTGCTGGTTACGTCAAGACCCTCTCTGGGAACGAAGGCTCTGTCAGTATCATCGGGGCCGTATCCCCCCCAGGTGGTGACTTCTCTGAACCAGTCACTCAGCATACCAAACGCTTCATCCGCTGTTTCTGGGCCCTGGATAAATCTCTGGCTTCAGCCCGCCACTTCCCTTCCATCAACTGGTTGGATAGCTACAGTGAGTACCTGGAAGACGTGGCTGGCTGGTGGCATGATCAGGTCCATCTGGATTGGTACAAGATGCGCAACCAGGCCATGGAAATCCTCAGCGAAGAGAACCGCCTGTCGCAGATCGTCAAACTGGTAGGCTCCGACGCATTACCCGATGAACAGCGCCTCGTTCTGGAAACCGCCCGCCTTTTGCGCGAAGGTTTCCTGCAACAAAACGCAATGGATACCATCGATGCCTATTCAACGATCCAGAAACAGGTCAGCATGCTGGGTTTAATCCTGTATTTCAACGAGCGCGCCCACGCCATCATCAAAGCCGGTGCGCCGATCAGTGTCATTCACAATTTGCCTGTGGTGGATACGCTCATTCGTATGAAGACGCAAGTCCCCAATGAACAACTGGAAAAGCTTGATGACATTCATAAGGCGATTGATGAGCAAATGACTCAATTGGAGGCAGATTACAAATGAGTGAATTAGCGAATCGCGGCGGCCAGGAAGTCATCGGCGTCAGCCGTGTGAATGGCCCAATTATCGTTGTCGAGAATTCTGGCAAGGTAGGCTACGATGAAGTGGTTGAAGTCATCGATTCTACCGGTCAGGTTCGTCGAGGAAGAATCCTCGAGGTAGGTGAAAAAGAAGCGGTTGTCGAAGTCTTCTCTGGCACCACAGGCCTCTCTGTAGATGGCACCAACGTTCGTTTCTTGGGTTCGCCGCTGCACATCCCTGTTGCCGAAGAAATGCTCGGCCGCGTCTTCGATGGCCTGGGTAACCCCATTGATGGCGGCCCAATGCCTTTGACCAGTACCTATGCCGATATCAATGGTCAGCCCATCAACCCTACCGCTCGTGTATACCCAAGAGACTACATCCAGACCGGTATCTCCGTCATCGACGGTATGAACACCCTGGTCATGGGGCAAAAGCTGCCACTGTTCTCTGGCTCGGGTATGCCACATGATCTGCTGGCCGCTCAAATCGTCCGGCAGGCCACTCTGGGCTCTCCAGCCGGATCAAAAACGCAAAGCAGCGAGGAATTCGCAATCGTGTTTGCCGCTATGGGCGTTAAGCATGATGTGGCAGAATTCTTCCGCAATTCGTTCGCCGAAAGCGGCGCTCTGACCCGTGTGGCTATGTTCCTGAACCTGGCAGATGACCCGGCCGTGGAACGTTTGATCACTCCACGCGCCGCGCTTACCCTGGCAGAATACCTGGCCTTCGAGAAACAAATGCACGTGCTGGTTGTTCTCACAGATATGACCAACTACTGCGAAGCCCTACGCCAGATTTCCAACATCCGCGGTGAAGTCCCCAGTCGTAAAGGCTATCCGGGTTACCTTTATAGTGATCTGGCCTCCCTCTACGAACGGACCGGCCGTGTGAAAACCAGCAAGGGTTCCATTACCCAGATCCCCATCTTGACCATGCCGAACGATGACATCACCCACCCGGTACCGGATCTGACCGGTTACATCACCGAAGGTCAGATCGTACTGGGCCGCAGCCTCTATCAGCACGGCATTTATCCCCCTATTTCAGTTTTGCCCAGCCTTTCACGTTTGATGAAAGATGGCATTGGCAAAGGTCATACACGTGAAGATCATCCGCACCTGTCCGCCCAGCTCTACGCGGCCTACGCCCACGTGCAGGATGTCCGCTCCCTGGCCTCTGTTATTGGTGAGGAAGAGTTGGGTGAAGTAGACCAGTTGTACCTGAAATTTGGGAAAGCCTTCGAGAGCGAATACATCGCTCAATCCCTGACCGAAAACCGTACCATCGACCAGACCCTTGAAATTGGCTGGAAACTGCTTTCCATGCTTCCCAAAGAAGAACTCACCCGCCTCAGTCTGGACGAGATCAAGACCTACTACAAGGGCAGCAATGGCTAAAAACAATATTGCGCCAACGCGCAGCAACTTACTCAGAATCAAACAAGAGCTTCAATTCGCGAAAGAGGGTTATGAGATCCTCAATCGCAAACGTGAAGTATTGACTTCTGAGTTGATTCGCATGGCTCATAATGCCGAAGAACTGCAGCAGCGGGTTTACCAGCTGCTCAGCGAGGCTTACGGTGCCATGGAAAAAGCTCAGCTGAAGATGGGACGTGAGCGCGTTGAATGGGCTGCCTTAGCCGCCAACAAAACAGTGGACGTTACCCTGAAGTATCGCGGGGTAATGGGAGTGTCTGTACCCGTGATCGAATCACAGGGGACTCCCTCTGAGATGCCC
This sequence comes from Anaerolineaceae bacterium, assembly GCA_012797695.1. Classification (GTDB taxonomy): domain Bacteria; phylum Chloroflexota; class Anaerolineae; order Anaerolineales; family Anaerolineaceae; genus UBA6107. Next base: position 15,025 of record JAAZOQ010000371.1, read on the forward strand.
TACAGTTTGGGAGATACCACGGCAGCCCTTGATCAAGCCAGCGCCGCGTTCGCGAAAGTGCTTACGCTGATCCCTGAACTGTCGATGGTTACCACTACCGTCTGGCGGTTGGCGGGAGAACTGCGCAAAACCCAGCGACGGGTAAATGCACTGCAGTACATTTTCATCCCTGAATACGAAGATACGGTGTCTTTCATCGTCAGCTCACTCGAAGAACGTGATCGAGAAGAAACTTTTCGCCTGAAATTGCTCAAACGCAACATGGAGAAAAGCGAAGAAGAACGCCGGCTCGAGAAGTCACAAGAAATTTCCGCTTGAAAATCATCTTTCTCAACATAAATAAGTCCGCGAAAGCGGACTTATTTTTTTAAAGGAAATTGAGAAAGTCGTACAGTCAGAGATCACTATTTTCGCTTCCTCTATCCATCCACAACAAAACAGCTTACGCAAAAGGAGCAGGCAAAATATCTCTTTTTGTTACTTTTTTGGATCAGCTTCATCAAATATAGTGAAACAATAAAGGAGAAAAAAATGAAAACCAATGAATCAAGTATTGATCGCTTTTTACGTGTCATTGTTGGCCTCGTGCTGATCGTTCTCTATTTCACCGGAGTACTCTCTGGAACTCTGGGCATC
>JAAZOQ010000372.1 GCA_012797695.1 Anaerolineaceae bacterium
ATCGAAAGAGCTTCTTCCTGGTCATGGGTCACATATACGGTGGTAATGGCCATCTCCGTTTGGATGCGGCGAATCTCGGCCCGCAGTGCGACGCGTACTTCTGCGTCCAAGGCAGAAAGCGGCTCATCCAACAGGAGTACCCGAGGACGTACTGCCAGTGCGCGTGCCAGGGCAATCCGCTGCTGTTGGCCGCCGGATAACTGGTGGGGGAAGCGTTTGGCCGTATCCTCAAGACGAACCATTTCTAGGACTTCACTGACACGTTGTTTGATCTCGGCTTTGGGGGTCTTTCTCATTTTCAGACCGAAAGCGATGTTGTCACTTACTGACATGTTCGGGAAGAGGGCATAAGATTGAAAGACCATCCCAATATCCCGGCGGTTGGGCGGGATATTGCTGATATCCTTGCCGTCCAGATAGATGGTTCCGCTGTCGAGCAGCTCGAAACCGGCGATCATACGCAGGGTAGTTGTTTTTCCGCAGCCAGAAGGTCCCAGAAAGGAAACCAGCGATCCCTTTTCGATTTCCAGAGTGAAATCGTTGACAGCGAGAACATTTGCGTAACTTTTAGAAACATTTTGTAAGTTAAGATAGGCCATGAGATTATCCTTGTTACCGAGCTCGTAGTGTTTCAGTGGAGGAACCGACACTCTTGCTGCCGACCCACAAGATCAGGATCGAGGCCAGCCACGCGATTGTGAAGGAAATCACTGAGAAGGTTGCTGCAACATTTCCGTTGATGCGGGTGTATTCCACCAGCAGCAAGGGGAACGTTTTGAATTTGGCGCCGACGATCAAGGACGTTAAGGTATATTCCGCAAAGACTGTAGAGAAGACCAAGAGGCTGCCGCTCAAAATGCCGGGCAGAATATTCGGAATGATGATGCGAGTCAGAACACCCACGGTGTTGGACCCCAGACTTTGCCCGGCTTCGGTCAGCGTGTTGGCATTAATGGCTTGCAGGGCATTGGCCACGGGGCGGTACATGAACGGCATTGCGTAGATCACCATGGCACCCATTAAAAGGAAGGGAGAGCGGGCAATGGGGCGAAAGCTGTAGATTTGCACCAGCGAAAGGGCCAGTACCACCATTGGAATGCCGAAAGGAAGGATCATCAATACGTCCAGAAGTGGTTTGGCACTGGTCAATCGTGTTTCCACCCAGTACACGGTAGGGACGATGAGCAGGATGATCACGATGACCGTGGAAATGGAGAGGATGAAGGAGTTCCGCAGAGTGGTTCCAAAGTATGAGATCTGGAAAGCTCTCTGGTAATATTCCAGTGTGTACCCTTCAGGCAGGATCGAGCGGTCCCAGCGGGTGGCAATCGAAAAGAGGTAGGTCGATAGAATCGGCACCAGCATGTAGAAGAGGAAGATCACTATGGTGATGATCTGCCATGCGGCTGGTCGTCTGGCTTTTTCATCGTTTTTCTTGGAAAGTTCACGTTTATTGTTCATGGCTAGTTCCTTATAACGGCTTCGACTCAGCGTTTTGACCAGC
>JAAZOQ010000054.1 GCA_012797695.1 Anaerolineaceae bacterium
AAAAACGATGGCAACTCGACTCTTAAGAGTCCATTTGCTGTTGTCGATGATAAATTGACTCCTGATTGCCCAAGTATGCCTTCTACTTTGGCTCCGGGGGCTACCTTCACCTGTACCGGAACGCATGAGGTAATCGCCTCTGATCTGGATAATGGATCGATTACCAATTCCGTTTACGCCACGGGGACTGATCAGGATGGCGATTCAGTAAAATCGAATACGCCCAGTGTTACGGTGAACGCGAATCAGGAACCCTTGATCGGCTTGGCGAAACGGGCGGTCTCGGTAACGAAGGTAAGCGCTAATACGTACGATGTGCTGTATACCTTTGTGATTGAGAACTATGGTAACGTGACTTTGCATGATTTGCAGATCACAGATAACCTCAACACGACTTTCCCCTCTACGACCACTTACTCAGTGCAATCAGTCAGCAGTGCCGATCTGGTCGTCAATGCCGGCTTTGATGGGGATGGTGATCAGCAGTTGCTCGGGTCTGGAAATACGTTGGCTGCGGGGGATAGCAAAACTCTGGATGTGGTGGTGCGGGTTGTCCCCACTGTTCACGGCATTTTCTACAATACCGCTACGGCAACGGCAAAGGATGTTAAGAACCATGACATTACTGATATTTCACAGAATGGTTCTAATCCCGATTCAGACGGTAACGGTAACCCGACCAATGACTCTGAACCAACGCCGGTGGATTTCGGCACACATATCTATGAGCCACCCTACGGCGTCAAGACTTTAAGTACCTCTCAGATGCCGACGATGATCTGGACGATGAACTGGATCAATAACCAGAATATCCTGCCAATTACCAATGTTGTGCACGACCCGATTCCTGTTGGCACAGAGTATTTGGCAAAGTTCACAGATAGCGGGATTGATCCCCCGGCAGGTGCTCCTGCTGGTTCAACTTCGGCGGGTGTAGAGTGCACAGTCTCAGGTAAATCGACGACGACGCTGTGCTATTACGAAGGCCCGACGGCTGAGAATCCGCGTGGTCAAGTAGTTTGGTCTGGGGTTCTGGCCCCTGATTATGGTGTGACGGATCCTGCCCTGGCAGACAACAAAGTAACGATCACTTTCTCAGTGACGTATCAGCAGCATACCCCGGTGGTTAATAATACGGCTACTATTGATACGGATCTGAACGGGGATGGCGATACTGTCGATACTGGTGAGCAGCAGGTGGCCAGTGCCAACGCAGGTTGGGTTTATGAGGCGGTGGTTTTGCCGGCTACAGGTTTTGCCCCAAACAGCATCACCCAATTGCCGGCACAGCCCAAGGCTCTGGCTTACTCCGCTATGGATGAGATGTGGATCGAGATTCCCTCGCTGAATATGCAATCCACGATTGTGGGTGTGCCTTCTACTGCTACGGGCTGGAATCTGACCTGGATTGGCAAAGACACCGGTTGGCTGAACGGCAGTGCCTTCCCCACACATGCCGGGAATGCTGTCCTGACGGGTCATGTGGTGGACGCGAACGGCAATCCGGGTCCCTTTGCGGATATCACCCAATTGAAATATGGCGATAAGATCATTATCCATGCCTGGAATGAGCAATATGTCTATGAAGTGAGAGAATTTGACACTATTTCGCCAAATGATTTCTCGACTGCTTTCAAGCATGAAGATCTTTCTTGGATCACCTTGATGACTTGTAAAGATTATGATGCTGAATCCAGTACCTACTTGCAACGTTATCTGGTGCGGGCGGTATTGATCAAAGTTCAATAGAAAGCGAGGGAGCTGCTTCATGTGTGAGCAGCTCTCTTTTTATATTAATCCCAGCCAGCGGCGGATTCGTTTGCGGTTCATCATTCCCAGACGTAAGTATTGGTAGGCGCTTAGAAAAAGTGTCACTCCGCCGGCGAGATACTCGTGATTGGCAAATTGGGTTTTGGAAAGGCGCCGGCGTGCGCTGGCTAGCCCCACCTTGTTTTCCAGTTCTTTACGTTCTGTAATGGCGGCTTTCAGGTAGTGCTTGGCTTGATCATATTGCCCATTTAAATAGGCAATTTCTCCCAGTTGCTCATCTTCGTCCGAGACACCGCGCGGATCGTGAATTTCCTGGTAAAGCTGTCTGGCGCGTATTCCAAGGGCTTGCGCAATTTCCAGCTCGCCTTGATCGATCTTGATCCAGGCCAGGTGATGAATGGCTGTGGCAATCTCGCTTTTGGATTGGGTGGCGATGCCTCGCTGCGCCAGTTCTTGCAGGTAGGCGCTGGCTGTAGAAAGTTTACCCAGCCTCCTGGCAATTACTCCGCTCATTTGCAGAGTATGGCTGGTAGGAGTTCCATCTGTCAGAATCTCATAACGCTCGATCTCTTGATAGATTTCTTCGGCCTTTTCGTACCCATCGTGATCAATGAAATAAGAGGCTTCCTGGCTCAGGATGTTATAGTACGCACCCCAGTTTTCAGATTGCTGATACAGGGTCATGGCCTGGTGAATGTGGTCAAGTGCGGGTTGGAAGTTGCCCTGATTGATTTCCAGTGTGCCCAGGTGAGAAAGCGCATCCGCGAGCGTACCGGGGGCTCGTGTTTGCGCCAGTTCCACGGCCTGCACGATTTCTTCCTTTGCTTTTCTCCAATCCCCTGCCATGAAGTGAGCCTGATAACTTAAAATCAGCAGTCTGGCACGCTGATCGGGGTTTTCTTGACTGATTTCCAGACAGGTGGGCAGATATTCCAGCAGAGTGGGCAGGGACGAGAGGGCGGTAAAGTATCTGGCAGTCCCTAAAACGAGTGAAACCAAAACAGCTTTCTCTTTAGCGGTAGGCTGTGCGTTGAGCCAATCGAGCACATTTTTGATGTGATCAGTTAATAGACTGAATCGAGTCAAGGAAGCGCTTTGCTCACCCAATTCACGCACAAACATTTTGGCTTGATGCAGATAGAAGTGACTTTCTTGGTTCATTCCCCCTCCTGGAATGAAAGTTAGTTTTCTTGCTGCCAGAGTGATTTGGCCAGCATGACCAGCAGAGCATGCATTTGAAAGACTTGTTGATCAGGCACGTATTCGAGCAAGCCGCGATCTACCAGAGCTTTGATGACGGGTTTGGGGTCATCCATTTGCCAGGTATCTTTCAGGAATTGCAGGTCAAAACGTGCCGGGGATGGTGCGCAGGTACCCAGATAAGCATAACGGTCACAAACGGATTTGTCGAGGTGGTTGAGGCTTTTGATCAATAATGCGGCTACGGTAGGGGAAGTTTCTTCTGCCAGAAGATTTTGACCAACCATAGCCTTTTCTTCGAGAAGGCGTTGCCCTTCCTGAATTTCAGCAATCAAGTCAGTGACTCCAAACCCCATGGCGTGCTCGGCCTCGAGTAATCGACCAGCTACCTGTAAAGCCAGGGGTAATCTGCCTACTTTCTCGACCAGATCTTGAATCTCTTGGGGATGTTCTGCGGTTACCTGAGGAGCAATCTTTTGCATCAATTTGAGAGAGGCTAAAGGCGATAAAACATCCAGGGCGTAAATTTGCTCAGAAAGGGGCGAGATTCCCGTCGCGGTCTTTAGGGACCGGGTCGTGATAATCGTACCACAATCTGTTCCGCCCACCTTAAAAGGTTCGACGTGGACTGGGTTCCAGGCATCATCAATGATGAGGAAAACCCTCGAATTCTGCAGATGGGTGGTCAGGCGCCACGAGGCCTCCGGGATGGATTGAATTCGTGAAAAATGGGGAATATCCAGCGCTTCTCCCCAGGCGATCAGCCCTTTGAGCAGATCTGGTTTTTGCCCAAGTGAAATGAACAGCACCCCATCAGGGAATCGCTGCATGATCTCTTCATCGTAGGCAAGAGCTGTAGCCAGCGTCGTTTTGCCTACCCCGGGCCAGCCGCGGAGAATGATCAGAGCTTGCGAATGAGGCGCCAGGATCGATTCACACAAAAAGAGATGTTTTTTGACATCCTGAATGTCTTGCTCGCGGCCGATAAAGATCTCAGGCCGGTGCGGAGCCAGCCCTTTCCGCGCGGAAGTAATAGGAAGATCAGTTTCATAGCCAGGGCGATTCTCGTGAACTGCATTTGCATTCCCCTTAAATGAAGGGGTTCGGTTGTAAAAAACGTCCACGACGGTGTTGTTGATTGGGTCGAAGGGCAGGTGCCCTCCGCTGCCGGCACGGATTGGGGTGGCGGTTACTTTGATTTTGGGGTGAGGCGGCTCATTTTCAGTCGGTAGGGGCGAAAGCGGCGTTTCTTCTGACAGCGGCAGCACTTGCTGAATTAATTGAGCGCTGATATCAGGCAGGCCAATGTATTGAATTTCATTTTCTTCTGGGTTTCTTAAGCCTGCAAAGGCAAATAATTCATTCGCCTGAGAAATAGTCTCGATTCCTTTGTACGACACCAGTATTTTGACGATTTTTTTCAGGTCAGCTCGTGATTTGGGCGAAAAACGGCTTTTCCCGCTTTCCCATTTATAGATTTGGTCACGCGTGATGATCGTATCTGGAAGTTTGCTCATTTCATCTGCCAGGTCACTTTGCGAGAGGGGTCTTCCATTGGGCTTACGGGTGCAGTTGCGGTAGTACTGCAGACGTTTACCAAATGGATTCTCTTCTTTTTTTACAACCATTTTTCCCTCCTTTACGCTGCAAAAACGACGCAAACACGCGTGAGTTTTCGCGATTTTTTGAACAAGCGAAAAGATTTAATATGATTGCGTAGCTACGTAATAAAAGAACGGTTCTTTTCCAACCAATTCGTTGTGTGTCTCGAGGTTCAGGCTCTGCCTGAATGGGTACCCCACTAGACGAAACTTTTCTGAGATAAGGAGAAAAGTATGACACGCACGAAAAAGTTGACCATCGCTGTATCGACCTTCCTGGTGTTGGCGCTCGCCGTGGTTTCCCTGGCGTTTGCCGTGCCGCAATTTGGTCAAATGATTGTGGCTTCGGTGGGGGGCAGCAAAGTGAGTGCGCCGATTCAGGCGGCGGCTCCGGGTTGCGGTGCTGATCAGACTGCCTGGGATTGCCCCGGCTGCCCTCCCATCGGCCCCACCTAATTCAATCAAATAACAGTTTTACCAGATACTGGTATGCATCGCATACCAGTATTGATTTTAATATTAAATTATCGAAAAATCTGTGTGAAAATTCTGTTTAACTGAAATTTTACCGAATGCCTGCGCAGATAAATCCGGCCCAGGTGTCAGCAGGCAGATGTTGGTCGATGAATTCTCTTTGCGTCAGCGCCAGAGCCTTAGCTGGGGCAAGGAGTTGATCATAATGTGTATAGAATCGAGCCATGAAATGAGCAGCGTGAGCATCTTGAATGGGCCAGCGCGATCCAATAACCGATTGGGCCCCGCCGCGCAGACAGGTAATCACCAGACCGCTTTGTTCATCTCCGTTGGTAACGTGGCTATACAGGCTGCTGCATCCCGACAAGGTTACCAGTGCAGGCAGAGGGGCCAGTTCCAGTAACTGGTCCTGGTAGATTGTTTGATCCCAGAGCACCAGCCCCCCCAATTTTCCGTTGATAGAATCTGCCAGAAAATGGCTGGCGATGTGCAGAGCAGCCGCCGGGGGTTGCCCCGGTCCAGTTTTAAGACGAGCCTGCACATTTGCCCAGGTGGCCGTTTCGTTGAACAAACAGTTTTCCTGACCGAAATGGGGGACAAGTGCCTTGATTTCTTCTTCCACGAGGGGAAGATCATGGTGAGCGCCCCTGAAATGGGAAACCCCACACAAAAGCCCGGTATGGGGGTGAGAAACAGGCGTTTTGCTCTGCCTTTGTAGCAATAAGAAGGCACTGCTGAGAGAAGGGAGCAACAATGGAGTGCACAACTGCGCCAGATATTTGCCCTGCTCAGGGAAGTAGAACGCGGCCCAGGGGAGTGGATGCAGCGGTCCGGAGGGAGAGATTAGCAGCATCGTTTCTGGGTGGAGATATTCACGTAAAGAAGCCGGGAGCAAGAACTGTCCCAGAAGCTCCAGGTCGTTTGGCTCAGGGGTGTGTCCGGTGGTCAGGGCGTTTACACAGGTATCGATAGCTAAATGAATGCGTGGGGGGATCTCAAGAATGAAATTGCTGAATTTTTCGGGAGTGATGGCTACGATGTAAACGTGTTTCTCGATCACGGCATAATCCAGTGCCAGCCAGTTTTTCCCATAAGCGGCGGAGAAAGTTTCTCTGATCTGGCTCAGGTCAACCAGATTCCCTTGGGTATGCTGTTGGGGAAGAGATTTTCTTTCCAGACGGGCGCTGAGGGCTGCAAATTCCTGATTCTTCTGGATCAATCTTTCGCGCAGGCTCCGATTTTGCAGGACCGATTTGAGAGAATAAGCAGAATCTCCATTGGATTGCATCTGGTTGCGTAGCCAGTTGATCTCGGCTTTTAAGTTTTCCAGATCTGAGTTTGTAGGGCAGGCAGAATTCCATGGGGTTTGCTGCAGTTGGCGCAGGAACGAGTTGGCTTTGCCGGCTTCGATAAAATGAAATACGTCCAGATCGGATTGCTCGGCGATGGCCAGGGGAATAGCGCGGGCAAATAAATTGGCAGGATGAACAGCGTAGCTGCTGGCAAGCTCGACTTGCCAGAAATTGTCACGGATCGCGTTCAGACGGATTAAGGCGTTGTGGTAATTTTGCAAGGCTTCCAGATAAAGACCGCGGCTTTCATCCGCACGAGCCAGACCGACCCAGGCTCTCCATTCAATTTCATTGAAAAGAGACTGGCTGAGGTGCAGTGCTTCTTTATAGCGGGTTGACGCGCGGGCATATTTCTTTTGGGCCAGTTCATATTCTCCCCATTGTAAGGCACAAACTGCTTCGTAAAGGGTCATGCCCATCTCGGTAAACAGGGCCTGGGCTTTTTGAAGGTATGGCAGAGCAGATTCGGCCTGCCCGGAATGAAGCAGTGTTTCAGCCAGATGCAGTTGGGTTTGCGCTTCCAGAGGCCGTAAAGAGAAACGTTGGCTCCTTTCCAGAGCATCTTGAAACGAAGCCAGTGCTTTTTCGACTTCTCCTTCAATAAAGTACATTTGCCCGCGCAAATTGATCACCGAGATCAGCGAGGCATTTTGCTGATATTCGCTATACAAGGCTGCTGCATTTTCCAGCGCATTGAGCGCAGGCGCGATTTGATTCAGCCGGTACCAGGCCAGGGCAATATTGACCTCATTATCGGCGATGGCCAAGCGGTAACCGGTGGGCTCAATCATTTCCACGGCTTTTTCCAGATGCGTCAGGGCATCTTGATATCGCCCCAGAGTCAAGAAAGCTTTACCTTGATTCTCTTGATCCACAGCAGCGGAGAGGTCCTGCCCAATGGCCAGGTGTAGTTTTTCGGCCTGTTTGAAGGCCGTCAGCCCGGGTAAGGCTTTCCCCTGGTTGATATAGAGCAGCCCCGTTGCGGTCAGGTTATCGGCCAGCAGTCCGCGGATGTGCATTTCGCGGTAAATTTTTTCTGCTTTTCTGAAAGCTTCTTCTGATTGAGCCAGTTCACCGGTCTGGATCAGGGTCATTCCCAGATAAGTTTGGCAGCTGGCGTGCCACAGGTCAAGTTCCCCCCGTTGAAAAACGAGATCGGCCTGCTGAAAAGCGTGCAGTGTTCTGGCGTAATCAGGGGTGCTGAATAGAGAGTTTTTCCCGGCTTGATAGAGAATCCGCCCGTACAGCAGCTTGAAAGGGGAATTCTCCAGATCATTAAGCAGTTGATCGATCTTCTTTTCAGCCTCAGTATAACGATTCAGACGCTGCAGCAGACTGATTTCAGCGATTTGTGTGCGAAACAGAGCGCTATGATCCTGTTTGATGGTGAAGAGTTGTCGGCACTGGCGGATGTTGCTCTCTGCGGCGGCGATTTGCCCAATGGCGATCTGGTTGTTTGCCAGCGCCAGGCGGCATTGGTGTGCGTAACTCGAGAGCATACTCGTATCCAGCGTGGTCAGGGCTTTTTCGAGGATCGTGGCTGAATGAAGTTGATTGACGTGGGTCCAATAGAGTTCGTGGGCTTGCCAGTCACAGGCAGCGACCCAGGCATTCAATTTCATTTCTTTGAAGAGGGGTCTGGCTTCGTGAATAGCGGCTTTTACAAGTTGAGGGCGTACCCAGGCATTGGCCTGTTGGGCTAACTGGAAAGCTGAAAAAGCCTGGAGTTCAGGAGAGTGGGTTTGCTGCGCAGCCAGATGCCCCACACGGGCGATGCACCAAGCTTTGTGGGGGAGGGCAAGGCCGCAAGATTCTGCCTCTCGGGATAACTCATCCAGAATATGGGCATCAAGAGGCGCTAAACTTTGCAGTTTTTCACTGATTTGAAACTCATTGATCTGGCGAGAGAAAAGGGACTCTGCCAGATGAAGAAAGTCACCTGCTGTCATGATGGTTAATGATTGGAAGCGCTCAGGGTAAGGTAAAAATCTGATTTTACGGTTGTGATTTCTGGATCGAAGACTTGCTCCAGCGGAATATCGGGCAGCGGACATTTCCCTTGATCGTTGAGGGTGATTTCTGTGGCATAGTCGCCCCAATGAATGCTGGCTTGAATGGGAAAGGCTTCTGGCAGATCCTCCGTGTTGCTGGTCAGGGTGATATCGGCGCTCAGAGCCTCGGTTTGTTCCTCAGAGAGGGAGCTTTCAATAAGTACGGAATAGGTGACTCCGCCCAGTGCAAAATCTTTGCGCAGCAGCGAATAGATCGGTTTAGCTCCGGGGTCCACGACCTCGCGGTAAACTGCCTGCGCTGGGAAGAAGATCTGGGCCAGTTCATGACGTGTTTTCGACAGGAAGATTGGCCAGTCGCTTAAACTGGGGAGATTTTTTCGCAGAAAAGAGAGGTCAAGCTTGTTTCGATCCAGATAGGGGTCGTGAATTGAGCGTAATTCTGGCGAAAGCAGGGCCAAGGAGTCCATGAATTGTTCGCGCAGGGTACTGCTGTTGAGCAAATTTCGAAACAGTTCCGGGAATTTTACGCGAATATCCACGCCCTTGATAGCCTGATCGATCAGCAAGTCAAACATTTCATCTGAAAAAGACTCACTGCGAGTGTCCATTTCGGATTGATATTGCTTTAAATCGTTCATTATCCCCCGCAAATATTTCTCATCAAACTCCGCATTTTCGTTATTCATTAAGAACTATTCCCGATTCTACCAATATCTTGCGAATTTCCTGAATGGCATAAAACTGCAAACTGTAGATGGCATCCAGCGTTTTGCCTGTCTTTTTGGCAATTTCTCGTGGGGCCAGTTCCTCATAGTAGCGCATTTTCAGAATTTCTTTTTTGTTCTCCGAGAGTTGACTGATGGCCTGATTAATGGCGATCATAAGCTCTTCTTTTTCCAGCTTGAGGTGAATGCTGGATTCTTCTCGCCCGGTGACCAGTTCTTCCTCCAGGGGTACTTGTTTGTCGTTCGGAATCTCTGATTTGCGTAGCTGTTCTCGCATATATTTGTAGCACTGGTTTTGGACGATCTTGTGCACCCAGGCATCGAACTCGACGTCATACGGAAAGTGACCTGTCAAGATTGCCGAAGCACAGCGCCCGGCACATTCTTCTGCCAGCAGGTGGGTGTCTTCGTTGGCGGCAAAGTGTTTGAAGATCAAAAAGCGGTAACTGGTATCAATCAAATTTCCGTACAGATTGCGCCATACTTCAGTTTCACGTTCTACTTGCACAGCGTAAAGGTGGGGATACCACAGGTTGTAGTTCTGGATGATTTCTTGCAAGTGAAGCTGGGTTTTGTTGACATCCCCGCGCGTGAAAGAGTGGAACCGTCGGGTTCCTTGCGTGCTTAATACGATCGGACGGATTCTCTGGATTAAGTCTGAACCATATTGGTCTTCCAGGGCTTGCAGCGCCGTTTCGATTGAGCGAATGAATTGTTCGGAAGGACCATCCATGACGAGCAGTAACCAGAGAGTAGATTTTTGTTGCTTTAACAACATTATACACTTTTCTCTTTCGGGGGATGAAATCGATTTCTTTTTTAGCCAAGAGAGGAGCTGTTCATGTACTAAAAAGGGAACTCGCGTGGTAATTTAAATTCCAATTCAATTTCATGCAAAGATATTTAAAAGCCACGGAAGCATTTTGTGGAATGGCCAGATAGAGGTGAGGTTTCAGTTGGCAGTGGTATCGTGTTCGGGGGAATCCATCCGTACTTTCGTTCACGGTAATGTCTTCATCAAAAATATGCGCTTGTGCCCGGCAGGCAGATCATTCAAGGTCCCAAAGATGGTGTAACCCAACCCTTCATAAAACGGAAGTGCCTGAAAGCTCATGGTATCCAGATGCACTGCGTGACAGCCTCTGCGAGTTGCTTCCTGTTCTGCTTTTTGTAGCATCTGTCTGCCGTATCCCTGTTTTCTGACGGATTGATCGATCCAAAGGATGCTGATATGCAGCCATCCCCAGTAAGTTTCACCCAGTAGACCTCCCAGAATAGTACCCTCTTCTGAACGCAGGAAGATTTGCAGAGGTTGGTAATTATCAGCGGGCGCATACAGAAGATTATATTGGCGCAGCGCATTGTTCACAAAATCCACATCCTGAGAAGACGGCTCATTTTCAATTGAAAGAGTAAGGTTATAGGAAGGCTGCATGATTCTCAACTCATTAGTTTGAAGTTTTCTGGATTTTCTCTGATTCTTTATTATATAAACTTCCGCAAAATGCCCCCCAATATTTATTTTTTTGCAAGGAATTACAGAGTTCTGGAATATATATATCAGACGGAGAGAATTAACCCTGGTCACCGGTAGAGGGGAGAGCCGGTGACCGAAGGGGGGATGCCCCTCATTTTTATTTAACCAGGCAGCGGATATTTCCAGCAGGGATATACATTTCTACATTTTCGCCGATTTCGAATTCGCGTTCGCTGAAGAACGAGAACGATGTCTGATTTTTTAGCTCCACTTCGATCTGGTAGGTATCCCCTTTGAATTGACATGAAATACATTCTCCGTGCAGCCGGTTGCCTTTCTCAGCGGTGGTTCTCAGCAGGTTCCCGACGGGAGTGATCACTGTATAAACCGTGTCCCCGGGGCGCAGAAGCTGGCTGTCGGAAGTGGCCTGCAGCCGCCCGATCACGCTATCGAGAACCAGCGGATTTACCTGCATAACGGTTCCCTGCAAAAAATTGGTCATGCCCAAAAATTCGCCTACCCAGCGGGAACGGGGAGCGCGGAATAATTCTTGCGGTCGACCTTCCTGCACGATCTTGCCCTCATGCAGGAGTGCCATGCGATCTCCCAGCGCCAGGGCTTCTTCTTGATCGTGGGTCACGTATAGTGCCGGGATTCCGGTTTGCTGCAGTACCTGACGCAGTTCACCCTGGAGCTGCAGTCGCAAGGCCCGGTCTAGCGCGGCCAGCGGTTCATCCAGCATGAGCAGGCGCGGCTGGGGGGCCAGTGCTCGCGCCAGGGCGACCCGCTGCTGTTCTCCCCCTGAAAGATCGGTGACCCGTCGTTTGGCAAAAGAACTCATGTTGACCTGTGCCAGGGACTGCGCGCTGCGCTCTCGAATTTGCTCGGCGGGCAGGTGCAGCATGCGCAGACCAAAGGCGACGTTTTCTTCTACATTTAGATGGGGAAATAACGCATAATCCTGGAACATCAAACCAAAGCGGCGCTGATGGGTGGGCAAAGCGCGGATGTCTTCTCCATCCCAGAGGAGGGAGCCGCTTTCAGGGGTTTCCAGACCGGCAATGATGCGCAGTAAAGTACTCTTGCCGCTGCCTGAGCGTCCCAACAGACACAGGGTTTCACCTGAAGAGACTTGCAGGTCGATGCCTTCCAGCAGGGGATGCCCTTGATAGGTTTTAGAAAGTTCCTTGATCTGTAAAGTGTGGTTTTCAGCCATAGTCTAGATCTCTTTCTCGCCGGGAAGCTGGATTTTTTCGAGCAGGAAGATGGCCACTCCGCATACCAGCATGAGCAGGGTCGACATGGCCATGGCTTGCCCGTAGTTCAGATCGCCGGGCATGGAAAGGTAGCGGGCAATGGCAATGGGCAGGGTAGGCCGGTCAGGCCGTGCCAGAAAGGTGGTGGCCCCAAATTCGCCAAGCGAAATGGTGAAGGAAAAGATGGCTCCTACCAGGGCTGCTCGGCTGAGGATGGGAAATTCCACTCGCAGCCAGGTCTGCCAGCGTGAGGCACCCAGAACGGCAGCAGCGTGGCGCATGTTTTCAGGCAGGCTGGCCAACACGGGTTGTACGGTGCGTACGACGAAGGGCATGGCGACCAGAGTGTGCACAATGGGGATGAGCAGCGGGAAGCTTTGCGGGTCCAGCGGCGGCCGGTTGAAGGCGACCAGAAAGCCTAATCCCAGGGTGACCGCGGAGGCTCCCAGTGGCAGCATGATGAGGGTGTTCAAGACATTGGCCTGACGCGGGCTGCGTGTGATGGCGTAGGTGGCGACCAATCCGATGAGCAGTGAGAAAAGCACGGTGAACCCGGCGTAATACAGTGAGTTCAATGCGGCCTGGGCGGGGGCTACGTAGAAGATGGACTGGTTGGAATTGATAAATAATTGTCGGTAATACTGCAGGGTGAAGGCAGGCATAACCGTGCCAAATTCGCCGCGGTTGGCGCCCAGTTGCAAAAAGGAGCGCACTACCAGTGCGACCAGGGGCAGGCTCAGCAGCAGAAAGAGCAGGGTATTCATGCCAGAAACGAACAGCTTTTCGCTGATTCGCTGGGGAGCGCGTTGCCCTTCTCCGCTCAGGTGAGGCAGCAGTGGAATGCTGCGCCGGGTATTCAGGCGGTTGTACAGGACGGTGATCGAGAAGGTACAGAATAGCTGCAGGATCGAAAGCAGCCCTGCCAGGGGCAGGTTGAGCATGGAAAAGACTTGCTGGTAGATGGCAGTTTCGAGGCTCGAAAAATGAGGACCGCCGACGAGCAAAATGACCCCGAAGCTGGTGAAATCAAAGAGGAAGACGAGCAGGGCCGCTGCCAGCAGGGAGGGCTTCAGCAGCGGCAGGGTGACTTCTCGCAGCGTCTGGCGCGGCGAGGCTCCGAGCACGCGCGCGCTGTTTTCCCAGCG
>JAAZOQ010000373.1 GCA_012797695.1 Anaerolineaceae bacterium
ACGCCGCCGCTTTCATCCAGAAGCTTGCCGCGATCAGCGGACAATCCAACCCGTATCTCTGGATTGGCAATCATTCCAGCATGTCGTTTGTTTCTGGCTTGCTGCAAAACGCCTACCCACAGTGGTTCCCTGACCTGGCCACGTTCTGGATGGTTTTCACCCTGGCCCCGGTGTTGATCTGGGCTGCAGTGGCAGTTTTCTTCCTGATTCGACCCTATTCCGAGAGGATGGCGTTGTTTATCTTCATGATCAGTATTCCTGTCATGGATGTTTTGCCCACTGTGAGCCACGATTACAAACTGGTGATCCTGTTTGCCGATATTGCCTTGTTTCTGGCTTTCACTCTGCGAAATATCACAGAGAAACCCGCTTTTTCTCACTTCATTCAATTGCTGGGGACATTCGTGGTGCTGCTCGCGATCAGCAAGTCATACGTATTTTTCGGTCCGGCACAATACTACCTGTTGGCCAATAAATACCTGTACATCTTGTTGCTTGAAGTGCTGATGTTGTGGAGTTTCTTGAGCAATCGTCATTATGATCTGCCTGAGCCAATCCGAGCCCAGGAGATCCATCAAGCAAATTCGTAAATAAAGAGGGCCATTCGGCCCTCTTTTCGTCTTCTTTACTTGAATTTTCTTTGCTGATACCAGCCAATGCGGCTGACCGTGAAAACGTCGAAATCGGGCAGGTATGGCTTGATATCGAGCAGCGGGGTGCCGTCCAGCATGTCGGCGCCGCGGAAATGAAGAAGATTGCCTTCTCGTCCCAGCAGCCGCACCACTGAAAAGCCCAGGGAGTTCGGGCGCACCGGGAAGCGAGTGGTAAAAAGCCCATGCTCCTGATCGTCAAGGTATGGCTTGACCTTGAGCGCCAGCAGGGAATCCGCCTGATGCCAGGTATACAGCAGAAAGATGTGCGAGAAATCCTCAATACCTTCCAGGCCCTCTGCGTATTCGGGCAGGACTTCGACCGTGCCCTCGATCTCGGAACGGGCCGCCTGGATCGGGGACGCCGCTTTATCGTGAATGGGGGTATGAATGACGCCAATCGAAGTAAATTTGATCTCCATGAGTGCCACTCCTACTCGATCCATTGTGCGGCCGCGGCCTGCACTTCGCGAAAAACGTCCGCGACCGGGAGCTGATGTGCCTGAGCCACGCGCAGGCAATCGTCGAATTCGGGGGTAGCCTGGATGATTCTGCCATCGAGGCGCTTGACCTTGATCGGGAGGGTGCCCCAGCGAGTCTCGAGGCCGCGCATTTCGCGTACGGCTTCGTGGCGCCAGATCTGGCTGACGCGTACGCCCAGCGTGCTGGTCTCGCGCAGCAAAATCTGTGACAGCGCTTCTTCCGTTTCCTGACGGGCAATCACGCATACCTGCACCCCAGGACGATTTTTCTTCATCTGGATCGGCGTCAGGGTTACGTCCAGGGCACCGGCGTCGAAAAGATGCTGCATCACCGGCGCATAGAACTGCGGGTTCATGTCATCAATGTTGGTATTGATCTCGACGTAATCTGTCTGCGGATTCGCCTGCTCGCCCAGCATCAAGCGCAGCACATTCGGCCAGGGCAGGTCGTGTTTGCCCGCGCCCAGGCCGGTGTGAGTGAGGGTCATGTCGGGTTGAGCAAAGGTGGCCAGTGTGGCCAGGATGGCCGCGCCGGTGGGGGTAACCAGTTCTTTTTGTGCCGGGGAAGGCGTCACTTTGGCATGGGCCGCATTCAGCAACGCCAGGGTGGCCGGCGCTGGCAGCGGCATCAGTCCATGCTGGGTTTCCACACTGCCCGTCCCCAGCGGTACCGGGGTGGAATAGACACGCTCCACGCCAAAATAATCCAGCGCCACCGCCGCGCCCACCATATCCAGGATGGAGTCCACCGCCCCTACCTCATGGAAATGGACATCCGCCAGGGGCACACCATGAATTTTGGCTTCGGCTTCCCCTAACTTCGTAAAAAACTGAGCGGACATTTGCTTCACGGGTTCGGTCAGGCTGCTACTGGCGATCAGTTCCAGAATTTGCTGCAGATTGCGCGAGTGCGAATGATGATGGGAATGATCGTGATCATGATCATCCTCGTGCTCGTGAGCATGTTCGTGGGGTTCATCAATATCAAACAGGATTTGGGTAGCGCTGATGGCACCTTTGAGCACCTTCTGGGTCCGCATGCCTTTGAACTCGGGCAGCGCCAGTTTCTCCAGCTCGCCGCGCAGGTACTCCAATGGAAGGCCGGCATCCAGCATGGCGGCCAGGAACATATCCCCGCTGATGCCAGAAAAACAATCGCAGTAGAGAATTTTCATGCTTGCGTTATCCTTTCGTTCAAACTGCCCTGAGAATAGCCGCGCAAATCGAGGGTCACGTAGGTAAACCCCAGACTGCGGAAATAAGCAAATACCTCGGCGCGCCGGCGGACGATCTCGGCCATGTCAGCGGGCTGTACTTCCAGGCGTGCAGTATCACCGTGGTGGCGCACCCGCACCTGCGTCAGCCCCAATTGCTGCAAATAATCTTCCCCGGCTTCGATCGCGTGTAATTTTCCTGCAGTGATGCGTTCGCCGTAGGGCACCCGCGTGGCCAGACACGGAGAACTGGGCAGGTTCCACACCGGCAGCTCCAGCGCCCGGGCCAGCTGACGAATCTCGTCCTTGGTCAGCCCCACTTCCGCCAATGGGCTCAAGGTACCAGTTTCCAGCACAGCTTTTCGGCCTGGACGGTAGTCGCCTGCATCATCCGCGTTCTGGCCTTCGAGAAAAACCTGGATGTGCTGCTCCCGGCCCACCTGCTGCAGCAGGCTTAATATCGTCCGCTTACAGGTGTAGCAGCGGTCAGGCGGATTCTGCGCAAAATCTTCCCGTTCGAGCATGTGGAAAGGAATTGCTCGATAATTCAGTCCCAATTGAGCTGCCCAGCGTTCAGCGAAATTGGCTTGCTGTTGGGACTCGATATCAGTGGCTACGCGAATAACGAGACATTTTTCATGCAAAGCCAGCGTAGCCGCGTAAGCCAGGAAAGTGCTATCCACCCCACCCGAATAAGCCACCAGTACAGAGGGGAAAGACGCCAGGCGCGCCAGCAAGCGCTGCCATTTCGCGATCGTTTCTGCCGCAATGCCAGCGGCCCGGAAGCGTTCGCTGTATTCGTCACTCATGAGCTGCCGCTCCCGCCAGGATGCGCTGATTGATGCGGGCCGCGATGACCCCTGCGCCAAAGCCATTATCGATGTTGACCACCGAGACCCCTCCCGCGCACGAGTTGAGCATGGCCAGCAGCGCGGTAATGCCGCCAAAACTGGCCCCATAGCCCACACTGGTCGGCACGGCCAAAATTGGGCAGGCAAGCAGCCCGGCCACCACACTGGCCAGTGCCCCCTCCATGCCCGCGACCACGATGACTACATTGGCCTGCTGTAATTGCGGCAACACCGCCAGCAGGCGGTGCAGCCCGGCCACCCCTACATCATAGAAGCGTGCCGCCGCCTGCCCCATCAGCTCCACGGTCAAAGCTGCCTCTTCGGCTATCGGGATGTCGGAAGTCCCCGCGGTCACCACGGCAATTCCCGGCTGCAGCTCCGCGGCTTGCTTGCAGAAATATAGAATCCGTGCCTGCGGGTGATAAGTCAATCCGGGAACCGTGGCCTGCACTTCCGCGGCCATGCGTGGATCGACGCGGGTTGCCATACCGCGGTCACCGTGTTCCATCAGGCGGGCCATCAGTACCGCCACCTGCTCCGCGGTCTTGCCCTGGCCAAAGATCACCTCCGGGAAACCCGTCCGCGTCGCCCGATCCAGATCCAGGCGGGCAAAATTCCCCACCGGTTCAAAGGCATTGCCTTCAATTTGCTGCAGCGCCTGGGTTAAATCAATCTGGTTCTGCTGCAAAGCAGTTAAAATTCTCTTTAATTCAGCTTCTTCCATAAGCACTCCCGTAATTCATACCTGTAAATATCCTGCTGCGAATTTATTCGGCACTTTATTTTACCTTTACTCTGACAGCCTGTTGACTTGAAAGGGAACTTTCTTTCTTGTATCGAGTAAAGAGAAAAATTATCCAGAGATAATTGGATATACGCAAATCATTCCATTTTTACAGCCAGGAAAACAGAAGAGGCTGCCTTTTCACAGTACAGCCTCTTCTTGTATCCTCAAAAGAAAATCTAGCTTTTCTTTTCTTCGTGATATTCCGCTTCGGTGTTCACCTTCCAGAGCGTGGCGCGGTCAGAATCATGGTTCTGGATAGCATTGACTGCCTCAATTGCGGTGAGCATGGAATGGTCCATGTTATTGTACTTATGCTGGCCATTGCGGCCGATGCAATAAAGGTTCGAAAGCGTATCCAGATAATCGCGCACCTTGAAAAACTCGCTGTAACTGCCAAAATAAGCCGGGTAAGCTTTTTTGACGCGAATACGCACACTATCGAGAATATCTGCGCGATCGACGATGCCCACCTTTTCCAGCTCAGCACTGGCGAAATCGATGAATTCAGCATCGCTGGCATTCCACATGGAGTCGCCTTCAGTACAAAAATATTCCAGTCCGATCCAGACCGTATTCTCGACATCCTTGACCATATAGGGGGACCAGTTATTAAAGATCTGCAGACGGCCAATCTTGACCTCACGCTCCTGCATATAGATCCAGCAATCCGGGACAATATTGGCAACTGTCTTCAGGTGCGTCTGATTTTTAATCTTTAACTTGTTGACCAGCAAACCCACCGTGATGAAATCACGATAAGGCAAGACAGCTGCAACCTGGCGTACTTCAGAGGGAACGGCCTCACCCATGCCGAGCACCAGGTCCTTGACCGGCATCGAAGAAAGGTAAACCTCGCCATGAACCTGCTCGGTCTGACCCGCATGGGCAACATCCAACGAAGTAATCTGGCCATCTTTCACCTGAATCGCCGTAACACGGGAATTTAGATGAATTTCACCACCCGCTTCGGTGATCTTCTGGGCCATATACTCCCAGAGCTGCCCCGGGCCCTTTTTAGGATAATAAAATTGCTCGATCAGTGAAGTTTCTACCTCTTTGGCAGAACGGCCTTTCTTGAAAGGCTTCGTCAATACCGCTAGGATGGCTTTGGAAAGGGAAAGCCCCTTAACGCGCTGAGCCCCCCAATCCGGGGCAATCTGCGAAGGATGAACTCCCCAAAGCTTCTCGGTATAGTCCTCAAAGAACATCTCGTAAAGCGGTCGGCCAAAGCGATTGATGTAAAAATCTTCAAGAGAAAGTTCCGGGCGTTTATGAAGAACCGCCGCCAGATACCCGAAGCCAGCCTTCAAAGTG
>JAAZOQ010000374.1 GCA_012797695.1 Anaerolineaceae bacterium
TATCCCGCCGGCACGAAGAAAACCTGGAACTGGTCAGAAATCTGTCCGGTTTCCAAACCATTGAGAGGCAAGATGTTTGCCAGTGCATTGATGACGAGAGTAGCAATGACAGACACAAGAACCAAAAGCGAACGAGATTGATCTTTTCTCATCACCCACCATCCTTTCTGTACTAATATTACAAAAAGAGGCAGTAAAGGTCAATCTTTGTATAACCTTTTGGCAACAAAAAAAAGACCGGCGCGCCGGTCTTGATTGATTATTTCCCTTTTGAGGCTTTTTTGTAAGCCCTGACCACCTTGCGAGTACTGAAGGTAATCAAAATGAATCGCCAGGCGTGTCGAATTGGAGTGATGTGGCTGTGCTCATCCGCATAGATCGTCTGAATACGAATCCAGCTCAATTTCAGTTTCGCCACCACGCAGCGCAGGATCATTTCAACTTCAAACTCGAAACCTTGGTTTCTGCTCTCGATCATTTCCCGCATCAATTTAGCTGAAACCAGTCGGTAACCTGACTGATTATCTGGTATATACTGCTGCATCGCCCACGAAAACATCCAGGTACCCACAGTATTCGAACACATGCGCACAAACGGCATCTTTCGAAAATCCCGTTCGCCAATGATCAGATCACTTCTCTGAGCCTGAAATTCAGCAACAAAATTGGGGATTTCATCGGGGTTGTGCTGCCCATCCCCATCTACGGTGATCACGGCTTCGTAACCTTCTCGCAGGGCATACTTGAAACCACGTTCCATGGCAGCCCCTTTGCCCTGATTGGGTTCCTGCCGCACCACAATTGCTCCGGCTTCGCGTGCCAGTGCCGAAGTTTCATCTGCAGAGCCGTCATCCACCACCAGCACCGGCAAATAACGATGTGCCTGATTCACCACACGAGTGATGTGCGCATGTTCGTTATACGCCGGGATCAGTACCAGGATTTTTGTTTGAGGTTGTTCCATGTTCACCATTGATTACTTTCTTAGAATCGCCCAAACAGTGTAACCGAAAACAGCCCGTATTTCCAGTGCAAAGACAGCGTTAAAAACGGTTGCTGAAGAGCCCTGCCAGGATGACCAGACCGCAGGCAATGAGTACGATTGGCAAAAGCAGATTCCAATCCAGCGCAAAAAGTGCCAGAATTCCAATTCCCACGACGAAAACGGCGATCAGTCCCATTGACCAGGCAGCCCAATTCATGCGAGCGCCATTCTGGAAGAACATGACCAGCATATTTACCAGCGCACCTGCCCCAGCGATCAAAATTGGCACTGCCCACCAGCGTGGGATCAGGTAAGTCTGCAAAACAGTGATCGGTAAAGTCTGTGCCAGAAAACCCAGCCCCAATACCAATGCGCCCAAACCAAACCAACCGCTCAAACGAGCAAAAGCGGAAAGGCTGCGGTTATCGAGCTGGCTCAAGCGGCCAATACCGGTCAGCAGCGCCGAGAGACCGGCAGCCATGATCACCAGCGGCCACCAGATTGACCAATCCATGCCAAACATCAACATTGTGGCAATGGTGCCCATGAAGATCGCGCTGCCAATGCTGCCGCCAGCTTTGGCTGAATAATAGCCATCGTCGCGCAGTTGCGACCACGCCGCAGATAAGCTGCCGATGACAGGGATAAAAATAAAGAGTGCCCACCAGTTAAAAGTGAATTCAGCTACATGCAAATTCTGCACAAAAAGAATAGCACCAGCAAAGATCAATACCAGCGCCCACCAGATGTTGCCGGAGCGGTGATGATGCCGTCTGGGTTCAGAGGAATATTCAGGGATTCCAGATTGATTTTCCATAATTCATCCTTTGTTTCGTTATAATCAGTATACGCAAAAAGCAAAATGAAGTTGTAGGGGTTATCGGTAACTTATCTTGAGGAGAAAACAATGAAAATCGGTTATATCGGTCTGGGATTGATGGGAAAATCCATTGCCAAAAACATTTTGAATGCCGGGTTTCCACTCGTCGTGCATAACCGCAGTCAGGCTGCCGTGGAGGAACTGGTAGAGCTGGGTGCGATACGCGCTTCTTCCCCAGCAGAAGTTGCCAGCCAGGTAGATGTGGTTTTTACCAACCTGCCCGATAGCCCAGATGTCGAGAAAGTGGTCCTTGGCGAGAAAGGAATTATCGCCGGGGCACACTCTGGTTTGATCTTTGTGGATAATTCGACTATTCGCCCAGCCACAGCCCGCAAGATCGCCGCAGCGCTGGCCCAGGACGGCGTTCAAGCGCTGGATGCTCCAGTCAGTGGCGGAGATATCGGCGCGCGCAATGCTACCCTCACCATCATGATCGGAGGGCCAGAAGAAGCGCTCGAGACTGTCCGCCCGGTATTGAACGTGATGGGCAAGACCATCACCCACGTGGGTGCTTCAGGAGCCGGGCAAATTGCCAAAGCTGCCAATCAGATCATGGTGGCAGCTCAAATGGTGGCTATGGCCGAATTGCTGATCTTTGCCCAGAAGGCTGGCGCTGATCCGCAAAAAGTCGTGCAGGCCATCAAAGCCGGGGCAGCCCAGTGCTGGACTCTCGACGTCAAACCGGATCGACTCTTTGCCGCCAACCGCCAGCCCGGCTTTAAAGCCTCCATGCAGGCCAAAGATTTAAACATCATCATGGAAACTGCCCGCGAATATGGCATTCCCCTACCTTCGGCTGCTGTAGATATGCAACTCTATACAGCCATGCTGCAGGCTGGCGAGGGTAATCTTGATAACTCCGCAGTGATCAGTGTGATCGAGAAAATGGCCAACGAAAAGTTGCAAACAGAGTAA
>JAAZOQ010000055.1 GCA_012797695.1 Anaerolineaceae bacterium
ACCCCTGCATAAACTTGAAAAACTTGATACACTTGGTCATAGAGCTTCCCTACCGGTAATTATGGATTTGCCAGATTCAAGTTTACTCGGTTTGGGAAGCTCTACCTTTTCATTTGTCCTAACTCATGTCCGAAGATCAGGTTAAAACAACCTGACAACCGGACCGATCTCAAAAACTGTCTTGCTATAATCTGATTATAAGCCGCACTGAACCATCCCTGGTAGCCACAGGGCGACATTTCTGTAAGAAGCACATTTTTTGACCGTGGGAAAGCTGCCCCTACTCGGCTAGGGTAGCTCGGCGGGGGTCATTGGGTTTATGCTGGTGGGCTTTCCTTTCCGCGCTCCCGGTGAGCAAACTGGCGCTCGGCTTGCTTTTCCACCCGCGTCTGGCGGGTCTTGCGGTTATTCCGCTTGCGCACCTCCTCCGGTACGGTGTACTTTTCAGCGATAATCTGGCGGGCGCGTTCTGGACTGACGGGCGTGCCGTCTACATCCCGCAGCTCATACGGCTGATCTTTCAACGCGACGACAAAAACGCGATCCAACAGATGGGTGGCCACCGTACATACCGCCTGGGTATGATGTTTCCTGTCAAGAACGAAATAAAAAGTCCTCGAATCACCGGTTTAAAAAGCCCACTTTCCGTCAATTGAAAAGTCCAGTGCGATTCTTTAACATATCAGGTTCTGCCGCAAATCGACCTGTTTTCTGTCACCGAGCTGCGTGCTACAATGCGGATACCTGTGCAGAGGATAGAGCGCCGGTGGAGACCGACTCGAGCGCTGCCCAGGTGCCGTAGCCGCGGCAGGTTGCCGAGGGCAGAGGGTCAGATGTCAGTCAATGATGCGCCTCTGCCCTTCGGTATTCTGCCCTGGCTATGGCCAAAAGCGAAAAACTCAATCGGTGCAGGATAAGAAGCGTGCAGATCAAAAACCTGCTGGCACCTCCTGTTCTTCTGCTTGAGGAATGGCTACTTTACCTAGCAGACCCGCCCGGCGTTTTTCCTTCAGCCGGTAGCTCTCTCCTTTGATGTTGAGGGTGGTGGAGTAGTGCAGGAGCCGGTCAAGCACCGCCGTGGCAACAACGGGATCGTTGAAGATCTCGCCCCAGTCGAGGAAGCTCTTGTTGGAAGTCACAATCAGGCTGGCGCGCTCGTATCGGCGAGTGACCAGGCGGAAAAACAAGCTGGCCTCCAGATTCGAGAGGGGCAGATAACCGATTTCATCGATAATCAATACCTTCGGGTAGACAAGCTGCTGCAAAGAGCGTTCGAGCCGGTTTTCGTTGAATGCTTTGACCAGGCGGGTCATCAGGCTTTCCAGGGTGAGAAACAAGACCGAATAGCCTGCTTCCACCGCTTTCACGCCCAGCGCGATCGCTAAGTGCGTTTTCCCTACTCCGGGCGGCCCGAGCAAGATCACGTTGTGGGCCCGTTCGACGAAGCTCATCCCGGCCAATTCACGCACTTGCCGCCGGTCCAAAGAAGGCTGGAAATCGAAGTCGAACTGGTCGAGGGTCTTGAGCCAGGGAAAACGGGCCAGGCGCAGGCGTGCTTCAATCCCTTTCTGGTAGCGCCCTTGCCATTCGGTTTCCAGAGCCTGGGCCAGGAAGGCTTTGTAATCTAACTGCTTCTGGGATGCCTGCTCGCAGACCGCATCGATTTGGGCCTCCAGATGCTCCATGCGCAGTTTGTCGAGTAAGTGATCCAGTTCCATCAGACCACCTCCTCATAAAACGTCAGCGGGCGCTGCTCGACTTTCACCGCTTCCCACAGCGCGTGATGGTGTTCGGGGACTGTGCTCCAGCCTTCTTCTTGGGTGCGCAGCAAATGTTTGGCAACCAGGGTTTCGGCCTGGTAGACCCGCAAGGTGTCATCCAGCCCGATACGGATCGCCACGCGCTGCCTGACCAACTCGGCTGGAACACTGTAGCGATTGCCGCGCACATCGATGTAGGCATCGGCCGACACCCGACGAGATTCGAAGTAGGCCGTATCATAGCGCATCCGTGGCAGCGCTTTTAGCTTCGGCTGTTCGCTCTTGAAGCGTTTGGCCACCACTTCTTTCACCGTAGCCTGTACCCGCTGGTCAGCCTCTTCCCGCAGCCACTGTTCGGCCAGCTGGTTGAGATGGGTCCAACTCTCGAAGGAGCGATAGCGCACAAAGAAGTTGCCTTTGACATACCCGACCATCCGTTCGTCTTTGCCTTTGGTCCGCGCCCGGTAGGGCTTACAGGCGCGTGGCGTGAAGCCGTAGTGTCCGGCCAGGTCGACAAAACGTTCGTTGAAGTACGGCTGTCCATTGGCGGGGTGCTCTAACACCGCCGTTTTCTGGTTGTCCACCAGCACTTCCTCCGTTGTTCCACCGAAATACTCGAAGCTGCGGAGGATCCCCTCATAGGTATGTTCCGCATCCAGGCTGTCGGTACACCAGAAGTGGAAACGTCGCGAATAGCCCAGTTCGTTGACGATGAAGCATACCTTGGTCGGCTGCCCGGCGATCTCAACCACCACTTCACCCCAATCGCTCTGCATTTGCTGGCCGGGCTCGGTCTCAAATCGAACCGTTGCCCGGCTGGATCGTAGGGCTCGTTTGGGCCGAATATAGTCCCGCAGGACTGTGATCTTGCCCTCATATCCCTCGGCCTGGATTTCGCGCAAGATCACCATTGCGTTCCAGACCCCTTCGGCTAATAACCGGTCGATGGTTGCCTTGTGCGCATCCAACTGGCTGCCACGTTTTTTTCGTTCCCGTTCGGGTGCGCTGTTACGCTGCAAGGCCCGACTGACAGTTTTGGGATGCACCCCCAACTCGTCCGCGATGTCTTTCAGGTAGACCCCCCGTTGGTATAAAGCTTTCATCACCATGAAGTCCTCCTTTCGGATCATGCGTACCTCCTGCTGCTGATTCTCAGGATGGTACATTTTACGCGATCTTCAGTGGACTTTTTATTCCGGCGTTTTCGGTACTTATATCACTGTTGCTGACATTCCCGCGTTTGACCATTTGCTCGTAGTAGATGGCGGCCAGTTGCGGATCGTAGCGGCGGGCAACTTCCGCATCCATGTAGGCGAATTTCTTGATCAAGTCCGGGCCTGCCTGGCTGATCGGGAGCCCTTTGCTCTCACTTTGCGAGCTTTGTTTACTGTCGGGGACCAGACCGCTCCACCCCCGCACCTGCCGCCCCGTCGGAAACCGTTGCGGATCGCCGATGAAACTGAGAAAGACCGCAGCGCTCTCTTCCCCAACGCCATACAGGCTTTCCAGGTTCCCGGAGGGATGCAGTTGATGATAGAGCGGGAACACCACGTTCTGGCGCAGATCGGCTTGATCGGCGGCTAACTGTCCCAACCAGCGCTGTTTCCGCACCACTTCGGCCTGGAACGCCGCAAAGTCCAGGTACGGGCAGGGATCGCCATACACAGCGACAACGTGCTTGGCCAGGTCGACCAAAGCCATGAAGATCTTCAAACAGGTGTGGGAGCAGCAGTACATCATCGAAGCAGGGCAGATCCGGCACCGGGAGATGAAGGAAATGCCGCCCGTGCGGCAGTGGATCCGCTCCCCTTTTGATCCGGAAGCCCGCTATGGCCGAAAGCGGGATATCCATTGGGTAGGCTACAAAGTGCATCTCACCGAAACTTGTGATGAAGAAAAACCCCATCTCATCACGCAGGTGGAAACACGGCCGGCCATCGAGCAGGACAATGAGGCCACGGCTGAAATCCAGGAAGAGCTGGTGAAAAATCAATTGGCACCCAGCCAGCATCTGGTCGATGCGGGCTATGTGAGTGCAAAGCTCATTTTAGACAGCCAAGAAAAGCATGCGATCGATTTGATTGGTCCGGTGCATGTCGATCCCAGTTGGCAATCGCGCACGCCGGGAGCCTTCGATGCCAGCCAGTTTCAAGTGGATTGGCAAGCACAATTGGCCACCTGTCCGCAAGGGCAACAAAGTAACGGCTGGTATCCACAAAAAGACAGTCAGGGGGAGCCAGTCGTTCGAATAACGTTTGACCCCAAAACCTGTTTGGCCTGTCCGGTCCGCTCGCAGTGTTCTAAAGCAAAGAACACTGGCCGAACCTTAGTCTTACGAGCAGAAGGGCGTCACCAAGCCCTTCAAGTGGCCCGAGAGCGGCAACAGACGGATGATTTCAAAAGTCTTTACCGTAAAAGAAGTGGGATCGAGGGCACACTCTCTCAGGGCATCCGTAGTAGTGATCTCCGTCGCACTCGGTATGTGGGTCAAGCGAAGACGCACTTACAGAACGTGGCAATTGCGGTTGCGACAAACATCAAGCGGTTGATTGATTGGCTCAACGAAATTCCACTCGCCTCAACCCGCCATTCTCGTTTTACTCTCCTCTTGCTGCCCGCCTGATGTTCGCCAACAGTATCGAACTCACGTTAATTAGGAAAAAATACCGCTAGAATTCTCCAGTCGACAATCTGACCACAATGCAGTTTTCAAATGCTCAAGCACACCCATCACCATACAGCTATATTGTCTATTTATCTCAAGAGCCATTGATATGTGTTCCTCATACTGCTTTAAAGCTGCCGTTTCAGCTATTTCGATTTGTTGAGCCTCTATTCTGGTTTGGTTTTCTCATCTCTCGCATTATTTCGTAAATTTCCAAATGGATCTTCCATAGATTCAAATCCAATAGTGCTGAAATAAACTTATCGTATTATGGACAAGGCAAGGATTTGATGTTTGGCAAACTTAAAATAGCTGGAGCGGGAGTGAAATAGGCAGTAATAAATACATTACCATTTTGGAGAGAAAGGCTAAAAGTTAATACATCTGAGGTAGGTTTCCCTAACAAATTCCATTTAGGATCCCAGCCTTGTGTCCAGATCATCAGAAAATTGCCTTCTGGGTTAACGCTATAGCCAACACATGTAGGATGATGATTCGCAAGCCTTACTTCAAGTTCTTGAAAGAAGCCCTCCTTTGTAATCACATCTCTGCCCCCTTCCATTGCCAGTCCGGTGCCATAAAGGAGAGTATCTTCTGTGAAAATTTTTTCAAAAAACTGAATATCAGAAAATTTTATGCCATTGGAAAACCATGTGATCACATCAATGGGGTTGGTCAGATCAATATCCTGAAGTGATGGATTAGCGGTCGGAGTCGATACAGGTGAAAGAATGGATTCAGATAAATTAACCGGCCGATAAGCGGGTAATGATTCGTTACCTTCTGAATGTGTTATTCTTATTTGGCTTCCACTGTTCAAGTCGATTCTGTATAACTCCTGGTTTCCATCACGATTGGAAACAAACACAATACTTTCCCCATCAGGTGACCAGGACGGTGATGTATCCTCTGCAGAATTGTTTGTCAGGTTAATTAGTCCACTCGCATCCGTATTGATCAGGTAAATCTCGGAATTTCCATTTCGATTAGTCTCGAACGCAATTCTTTTTCCATCAGGTGACCAATCATATCGACCTTCAGACCCTTCTGGTCCGGTAAGATTTGTTATTGAGGTTCCATCAGCTTTAGTAATGAAGATATTTTGAACTTCTTTACAATCAGCAGGAGTGCCCATAGCACCGCAGTACGTCGAGCCTTGAGGAAGGCCGACGAATGTGATGAGATCACCTTTTGGTGACCATCGAATCTTGGTCGGAAATGCGGCAGTACCATGAATTCGCAAATTTTGTAGCTCATTGTCTGGGAGGTTGGTCAGGTTGACCATGCTCATATCGCTTAAATTCATGACATATAAATCTTCAAAAATTCCGGATTCACCCAATAATTGTCTTTTGGGGACATTGGACATAAATGCCATTTGAGAACCATCTGGGGACCAAGCAATATAATAATAATAACCTCCTACTGAATTCTTGGTAATGTTGACAAGATTGCTGCCATCATTTTTTACAGTAAAGATATCATAACGATCATTGACCTTATGAGTAAAGGCAACAAATTGACTGTCAGGAGACCAGCTCAAATCTGAAAATTGGTCAATTCTGGCTGGTTGGTAATCGGACAAATTGAGGTGGTCACTGCCATCCGCATTAATTATTATAAATTCCATTTGGTTTGAATAATCAGGGAATGCAATTTTCTTTCCATCAGGTGACCAATAGATATTGGTGATCCAGTCCGAATTTTTTGGGTTGTTTAGCTTAACTAATTGTTGTTCCTCTAACCCAATATCACTCATTATCCAAATAGAACCATCACGAATGAATGCGATTTCGTTTTCAATCTCTGGATATTCGGGCAAATCGCCAAACCACCCTCCCAAATATCGATCACCTGTTGGATTTTGGAAAGTGAGTTTGATTGGATCGTTAACCCGGTGAGGCCAACCATCCACCCAAAGGTTGTAGCTAATCTCACCATTGCACGCAAATAGGGGATCACCTTTCTCTAGTTCAAGACTATCTTCCTCACCAGTTCTAGCGAAGGTGTCCCACCCAAATGGATCGACCACATTCCAGCGGGAAAAAGAAGCGTTCCATCGATAAACGGAAAAATGTAGATGTATGGGCCAAAAATCCTCTTTTATATTTCCTTCTTTTTCAACGCCCGATCCACCGATTCTCCCGATAGTTTGACCGGCCTTGACATCAGTCCCGACTTTGACATTTTCCGCAAAACTCGCAAGATGTGCATATCGCGTCAAGTATCCTTGAGAATGGTAAATCTCAACCACCTTACCGAATGTTCCCATCGTTCCCTGATATACCACCAAACCATCTGCAGCCGCCAGAGCGTCTCCAACGGCCGCGAAGTCGTGTCCATCATGACCGTCATAATAGAGATAGGTTTCAAATAAGGGTGATTCGTAACCCAATACCGAATATCCCATTTTCACAATTTCATCAACCGAAATCGTAGAAGGGAATAATCGATATTGTTTATTCCCAATATAGACCTGGGTTCCCCCAAAATAACTATCGACTTGGGTGTCTTTGTTTAGAACTTGCCCAAGTGTTGCGATAATACCATCTCGACCTGCCTTATAAACAGGTGCCGAATGATCCATTTGGGCTGTCCAAGTATCCTTATTAACCTCACCTTCGAAAGGCAAGTAAAGAAAAGGGGTAGGGGGGTCGGGAGGGAGCAACGATCCCTGGAGCGCAGCTGTCACCCAACATGGTTCAACTTGTTTGGGTAATTTCGTTGTTGGATCGGTGGTTGGCGTCGGAGTTAGTTCTGATACCTGTATGATAGTCGTTGAATTTGGTGATTCTACAGAAGTACTTGTTGGCTGGGAAAGGTTTCCACATCCAGCTAGGAAAGGCAATAAGGTAATCAAGAAGATTTTGCAAATGAAGGATAACCTCATGCCATAACCCTCCGTCTTTATTGTATGCTTAACTATTCAATGCCTAACTAATGATTATTTTAGCACCGGATTAGAATCCAAGTAGAAATATAGCAGAAAAATTTTTCTAATTGCACATGACCAATTGTAATCACCCCACAAAACATAACAATTCGTCAAAGGAGCATTTACGAGTATCTGCCGCATGTTTCCTGTTGATCGAAGTAAATCGCTTCAACCATCACTTTTAGCAAAATCCGCTACTCTCTGGAAGTCATTTTTCCCCTACGCTTTAATTGAGTCAACTTCCTTCCTGAGTGGTGTAGGACATTTAGTAGATTTCATTGGGCCATTGGTTGCATAAGACATGGAATTGGCGATGAAAATAACCCACAAAGCTTTACAGCTCGCTGGCAATGAAATAGTCGATATCAGAACTTCTCATGCTATTATTGAGAAGGATATGGTTCGCTTGCCATTAGCCGCTTGTACACATACACATGATGAAAAAATAATGTTCTCCTCTCTGCAGATGCGATTGATATATTTGAAAATATATTGCTTTTAGGTAGCGGGTATGCTAAACAAGCGCTGAATGATTGGGATAGATAGAAGGTAATTCAAAGATTGACGCCAAGAATTATTCGTTACTCTAGATAAATACTGATCTTCGGACATGAGTTAGGACAAATGAAAAGGTAGAGCTTCCCAAACCGAGTAAACTTGAATCTGGCAAATCCATAATTACCGGTAGGGAAGCTCTATGACCAAGTGTATCAAGTTTTTCAAGTTTATGCAGGG
>JAAZOQ010000375.1 GCA_012797695.1 Anaerolineaceae bacterium
ACCAACAAGATCAGCGGTGCCGAATTCACCGACGATGATCGGTTGGTGATCGAAATGCTGGCCGGGTATGCCTCGGCGGCGATCACCAATGCACGTTTGTACAAAGACCTGATTCAGCGCGACCGCATTTTGACTCGCCGCAATGAAGACCTGGCCCTTCTGGATGAACTGGCTTCCACTTTGGCTACTTCCAACGACATCGATCAGATTTTGGCCAAAGTGCTTTCACAATTGATGGATTATTTACGTCTGGAGGCTGGCGAGATCTTTCTGCGCCAGCCAGAGACCAAAAATCTGGTTTCCAAGGTTTATCAAGGCAACCCCAATTTGCGTTTGTGGAAGCGGGCACAATACATCCTTGGCGAGGGGGCTATTGGCGAGACCGTCAAGTCAGGTGTCCCTGTTTTGCTGGACCTGTCTCAGGATACCAGCGAGGAGCTGGATGAAAGCGTCAGCGCTCAGGGGATTCATCAGATTGCGGTGGTGCCGCTGAGCGGACGACGCGGTATTATGGGAGCTTTGTGCGTGGCCACCTGTCACCCGCAGCCACTGGATGATCTCGAGGTGCAGTTCTTGCAGGCTATTGGTTCCTGGATGGCAACGGCTATTGAGAATGTGCGTCTGAATTTGCAGGATCGCCGGCTGGCGGTGCTGGAAGAGCGTGAACGCATTGGTATGGATTTACACGATGGCATCATCCAATCGATTTATGCCGTCGGATTGACGCTGGAGCATGCCCGGCTGCTGATGAAAGAGAACCCGGAGCAATCGACCAAACGCATCGAACAGGCCATCAAAGACCTGAATACCACCATCCGCGACATCCGCGCTTATATTCTGGATTTGCGGCCGCGCCAGTTGCACAACGAAGATCTGATGAGCGGTATCAGCCGCCTGGTATCTGAGTTCCGCGCCAATACATTGATTGATGTGAGCCTCAAGGGGCCTGACGAAGACATTTCGCACCTGCCCAAGAATCAGGCAATTTCTCTTTTCCACATTTGCCAGGAAGCGCTGGCCAACGTAGCCAAGCATGCACACGCTCATCACGTGGACGTGGTGGTCTGGACGACCAATGACCGGCTGCTGCTGGAAATTCGCGATGACGGGCAGGGCTTTAATCCAGAGACGACCAAGATCACCATTGGTCATGGACTTTCCAACATGGAAACGCGCGGCTCGAATGCTGGCGGCGAGGTGGATGTTACTTCCGAACCCGGTAAAGGAACCTCAGTGTTAGCCTGGGTACCCTTCAGCGAAGCAGAATCACTCGTAGTAGAATAGGGCTTCATTATTAATTACCGAAGGATTGCGATGACAGCAACTCATTCTGATAAAGCAGCATTACGTGGAGAACCTTCTTATGTGTGGCGGGCCGGGCAGCAGCGCCGTCTGCAAATGATCCTGGAAGCAGCCGGGGAACGCTGTCAGGGCAAGATCTTTGAGAATGGCTGCGGGCTGGGCTCATACCTGTATCGTTTGACCACGCCCGCAAACTACACGGTAGGGTTGGATGTGGAATTTGAACGTACTTTGGAAGCTCATCAGCAAAATGCGCGCATTCTGTGTGGAGTGGGCGAGCATTTGCCTTTCGAGAACGATTTCTTTGATCTGATCTTGAGCAACGAGGTCATCGAGCACGTGCAAAGCGATAAACTGGCCGTTCAGGAGATTGTGCGCACTCTCAGGCCTGGCGGGCGTCTGGTGCTTTTTTGCCCCAATCGCGGCTATGGTTTCGAAACGCATGGCATTTTCTGGCACGGCGAGTATCATTTTGGCAATATTCCTTTTGTTAATTATTTGCCGCGTAAGCTGCGCGATAAACTGGCGCCGCACGTCAACGTCTATACCCGCCGTGACCTGAATCGACTCTTTGCTGGTTTACCGGTTAAGATCATTACCCGGCGCACCATTTTTGGCGCATACGATAACATCATCCAGCGCAAGCCGGCCCTGGGAAGGATACTGCGAGCGGTGCTGCAGTTTCTCGAGAAGACCCCCTTGCAGGTGCTGGGGTTGTCGCATTTTTGGGTGGTCGAAAAGATTTAACTTTTCTTGTATTGCCCCCTGTTTCGCTTTGGGCTAAAATGCCTGCATGAGTTGGAATTTAATTGGACATGAATGGGCGGAAGCGCTTTTCAAGCAGCACGTGCTGAACGATGAGGTACGTCACGCTTACCTGATCACCGGTGCTCCGGGAATTGGCCGGCGCAGTCTGGCGCTGGAGTTTGCTTGTGCCATGAACTGCCTGAATCCCCCGGCTCCCGGGGAATACTGCGGTACCTGTCGCGTGTGCAGTCAGCTTCTGAAGATGCAGCAGCCTGATCTTTCTGTTATCCAACCTGAGAACGAGGGGGGCATGATCAAGGTGGAACAAATTCGCAATCTGCAGCATAGCCTTTCCCTTTCGCCTTTTGAAGCTCGCTACCGCATTGCTTTGTTACTAAATTTTCAACAGGCCAATGCCAGTGCTCAGAATGCGCTCTTGAAAACCCTTGAAGAGGCACCGCGTAAGGTAATCCTCTTTTTGACGGCAGATTCTGCCGAAAATTTGCTTCCGACCATTGCTTCACGCTGTGAAATTCTGCGGCTTCACCCGGTACCGGTGCCAAAGGTCACCGAAGCACTGATCTCGCGCTGGCATTATCCGGAAGAGAATGCCTCGCTGTATGCGCATCTTTCAGGCGGCCGGTTGGGGATGGCGGTGCAGCTTGCGGCAGACCCCGAGGCCTTGGAAAAACGGATGCAGCTTTTGGATGATTTCACCCGCTTATTGGGGTTGGATCGGCGTGATCGTTTTGCTTATGTGGACACTTTGACGCGCAACCGTGACGAATTGCGCCAGACACTGCAGGTCTGGTACACCTATGCCCGTGATCTGATGCTGACAACAGCCGGCCATGCGGGCGAGATCACCAACATCAACCGCCAGGAAGAGCTTTCCCGGCTGTCGGCACAACTGGATGAAGCTCAGGCTTTACAGGTTGCCTGCAGCGTTGATTCCGCTTTGGCTGCTCTTGAAGTGAATGGGCATACCCGCCTGTCGATGGATGTGTTCTGCCTGGATTTGCCGCGCTTGTCGGTTAATTAACCCGTGGCACCAGGGAATGGCGTAATTTTCTTTCCAGATCGATGAATTGAGTCGAATAGCGAATTTCTTCTGAACGCGGCCGGGCCAGCGGAATATCCAGATCCATGGTCACCGTGCCCGGACGGGCACTGAGTACCAGTACTCGATCTGAGAGCAGCAAGGCTTCCGAGATGGAATGGGTGACCAGAATCACCGCTTTCTGGCTGGTTTGCCAGATGCGCAGCAGCTCCAGCCCCATGCGTTCGCGGGTAAGCGCATCCAGGGCGCCAAAAGGTTCATCGAGCAGCAGCAGATCCGGGTCCTGGATCAAGGCGCGGGCAATCGCGACGCGCTGCGCCATGCCCCCAGAAAGTTCATCTGGCCAGGCGTGGACAAAATCTTGCAGGCCAACCAGATTGATCAAGTGCATGGCTTTTTCCTGCGCCTCCGCTGCCGGTACTCCATCGATTTCCAGCGGCAGCAGAATATTTTGCAAAACAGTGCGCCAGGGCATTAAATTGGCTTGCTGGAAGACCAACCCGATGCGCGGCCGTTGTTTCAGACAATGAAAATTCACTGCTCCGCTGCTTGGTTCGAGTAAACCAGCAATGACACGAATGAGCGTGCTTTTGCCGCTGCCTGAGGGCCCTAAAATGGAGAGAAATTCATGACTGCCCAGCACAAAACTTACATTTTGCAGGGCTTCGAGGCCTTCACTCGAATCGACGAAGGTCTCGTTGAGGGCTTCCACAGTCAATAAGGGTTCTTCGGTCTGGCTCATTGAGGCAAGTAATTGTTGGAATAAGCAGCAGAAAGGTCCAGCGGCTGGGTCAGCAGCCCCATTTTGAGCAGAATATTCTGCATATTCTCCCAGGCTTGCGGGTCAGTGTACCCGGGAGCATTCGTTTTCCACTGATCAATGGAATTGAGCAAAACCTGCATTTGCAGGTGCTGGTCCGTGGTGGCTAAATTGGTGACGTATTTCTTGCTGATCTCGAAGGCTTCATCAGGGTGATCGCTGGCGTACTGGATGCCTTCCAGGGTGGCGGCCACCATTTTTTTGACCAGTTCAGGGTTTTCTTGCAAAGTTTTCTCATTGGTGATCAGCCCATTGGCGACCAGATCAACGGCATCAGAAGTCTTGAACAGGGTGTAATCGATTCCCTGCTGTGTCAGTTGCAGGGGTTCGTTGGCAGTATAAATGACCACGGCGTCTTCTTTATCCGCTACCAGAGCGGCAACCTGATTGTAACCAATGGAATCGAGGGTAACGTCTTTTTGCGAGAGCCCGGCAGAATCGAGCAGGGCAATGGCGCCGATGTAGCTGGTGCCGTATAAACCGGGTAAGCCGATCTTCTTGCCGCGCAGGTCAGCGACCGTGCGAATATTGGAAGAGGTCTTGGTGACGATGCCCACCGGGTACTGGTGGTACCACGACATGACGTAAACGACGGGCAATTGTTGAGCCCGTGCCAGCAAAACCTGCTCCCCGCTGACGACGGCAAAATCGAGATTACCGGTTCCCACCAAAACTGTGTTGTCATTTTCCATGCTGTAATCAATGCTCACGTCCAACCCCTGTGCCTGGTAAAACCCCTTGTCGATGGCGACGTACAAGGGAGCAAACTGGATATCTGGCACGTAACCCACTGGCAGCTTCACCTGGATCATTGTGGCGGCGGACTGTGTAGTGGTGGCTGTGGCTGCGGATGTTGCCGCGGGTTGAGCACAGGCACTGAGGGCCAGGAGGGAAATGATCACAGACAGGATGGATTTGAGATGTTTCATGGTGTTCTCCGGTTAACTTCGAGATTTTTTCCAGGGCATGGATAAATGTTCAGCCAGCAGTGCCAATCCATACAGGCACAGGGCGAGAAAGATCAGGGTGAAAATGGCCACAAAGACCAATGCCATATCATATTGTCCGCGGCCGACGTTGATGAGATACCCTAGCCCTTGATCTGAACCGACAAATTCACCGACGATTGCCCCGATCACGGAGAGAGTGGCGCCGATGCGCAGCCCTCCGAAGAGAATGGGCAGTGCGGCCGGAATTTCAAGATATTTCAACATTTGCCAGTGATTGGGGTGCAGCGAACGCATCAAGTCGCGCAGGTTGGCGGGAACGGCGCGAAAACCAATGATGGTATTGACCAGAATGGGGAAGAATACTGTCAGAGCACAGATCAGAACTTTTGAGCCCATGCCTGAACCGAACCAGATGATGAGCAGGGGGGCAATTGCGATGGTGGGCACCGCCTGGCTGGCCACCAAAAAAGGAGAAAGAATTTGTTCGAGCGCGCGGGAACGGGCCAGAAAGTAGCCGATGCAGGTAGCCAGGCAGGAACCGATCAGTAATCCGCTCAGCACCTCAGAAAGGGTGACCAGAGTGTGGTGCAGCAGCGTACCATCCGCCAGGGTTACCCAGAATTTTTGTCCAACTGCAGCCGGGGAAGGCAAGACAAAGGCGGGTAAATGGCTCCAATCCACCACGGCGGTCCAGATTCCCAGAGCCAGTAGCAACGAGAGAAAAACTAACCAGCCATTCTGGCGAGCCATTTTCTCGGCGAATGAGGTCCCTTTACGGGGGGAAGTCTGAAGTAAATCCAGTGAGTTGGAGTATTTCATCAAAAAAGCCTCGCAGCAACTTTGCTCCGGGGCTTAAGAAATCAGGTAAACGAAGTTTACTTGAAAGAAGGCTCTTCTTTCATCCGGACTTTACCGTCGACCCCGGAATTTCACCGGGTCCTGCAGACTCTGCTCGTGGGTTATACCACCGATCGGGAATTGGGAAGTTCTCTTCCCTCACCCTGCCCCGAAGAATAT
>JAAZOQ010000376.1 GCA_012797695.1 Anaerolineaceae bacterium
CGAAGCCATCACCCCCGATATGCTGCGTGATGCTCTCAAAGCCAAACACTATGAAGCGGTCACCATTGTCCATAATGAAACCTCAACCGGCGTTCAGAACCCGGTGGAAGAGCTGTGCCGCGTGGTCCACGAGACCAGCCCTGATACCCTGATTCTGGTGGACGCGGTTTCTTCGCTTGGCGGCGTCAAGATCGACATGGATGCCTGCGGCATCGACTTCTTGCTGACCAGTTCGCAGAAATGCCTGGCCTTACCCCCCGGTCTGGCGCTGGCTTCTGCCTCGGATCGCGCCATGAAGAAAGCGGAATCGGTCACCAACCGTGGCTGGTATTTTGACCTGCTCCTCATGGAAAAGCACCGCATCAAAGATTCCACCCCCATGACCCCGGCCATGCCGCTCATCTTTGCCCTTGACTTCCAGCTTGACCGCATTCTTGCCGAAGGCCTCGATGCGCGCTTTGCCCGCCATACTGCCATGTCAAAGAAAGTGCAGGATTGGTGCATGGCGCATGGCATGGAACCGCTGGCCAAACCGGAATACCGTTCCCGCACCGTTGTTACCGTCAAGAACGACCTCAAGTGGGATATCAGTGCCCTCAATAAGTTCTTGAAGACCCGCGACATGCGCATTGCCAACGGCTACGGCAAACTCAAGGATCTTTCCTTCCGGGTCGCTACCATGGGCGAGACCAGCCTCAAAGATATCGACATGCTCCTCGAGGGCTTTGCCGATTTCATGAAACAGTAATGTTTTTGGGTAATGACGAAGCAGACCGCTGAAAAAACGGTCTGCTTTTTATTTAAATTCATGTGTTGACGCCCGGGATAGGCCGTGATAAAATGTACCCCGTCCTTTGATGGGCGCGTAGCTCAATGGCAGAGCAGTGGCCTTTTAAGCCATTGGTTAAGGGTTCGAGCCCCTTCGCGCTCACTTTTTATTTAAGTACTGATCATCAATCTTTCTGTTTTTCAATATCTTCTTGTTTCGATTTGTTCAGTGCATTCAACAATTGTTCTTGATGGAATGAGGCTTGTACAATTCTAGCAAGAATGCCAAAAAGACAGCCCAAAGCAATAATTCCAACCCCCATAGTCGCCTGTGAAAAAAGAAAGATTCCGACGAATCCTGCACAAATAGCGCAAATGATTAGAAAAATGAACATATACCCTCTCCTTTAAGTTAAGAGCCACTCTCTTTTATAATTATGTCACAAAACTTTAATAAAAAGCAGTAGTAGACAAAATAGCGTGCGGTGGCACCGCACCTATTTTGTCTACCTGGGGGTATTTAAGAGGGGCATATCCCTCAGTATTTCCTTTGTATCTTTTAAGATATACATTGGTATTGTTTTGCTTGAATCTTCCTGGTAATTTAGGTAATATGAATGTGTTAGGGTAACCGCAGAACCATTGCAGCTGGTTGAATTTGCAAAGGAGTGGAGAATGAGTTCCGATCACCCTGAAAATATTCTCTCGGAAGTGCAGCCGGATTATTGGGGGAGTGTTCTCGAATCATTGAATCTTGGTGCGGTCATTGTTGATAAGCACAATGTGATCGAAGAAGCAAACCATGCCTTTGCTGATTTCCTGGGCCTCCTGCCGGGGGAGTTGAAGGGGAGGGATTTCTTTGATTTCATTCCGGCGATCCAACACAAAGAACAGCGGGCAATGCTCGCCCATCTTGCTCTTGGACAGAGTCAGACTGCCGCGCGAACTTTTCTGCGTGCGGGGAATCTCCCTTCTGTCTGTTCTGTTTCCGCCTTCCCACTCCCGGATGCAAAGAAAAAGATAAGGGGCTATTGTTGTCTGGTGCAGCCCGCATCAGTTTCCCGGCAGACGCAATCTGAAGTTTTGTTGCGTTTTGACGCGGATTTGCGGATCCGTTTTGTTGGCGGCAAGTCCCAGCAAATATTTGGCCAGGCGGCGAACTCCCTGTTGGGATTATCTCTGTCTGAGCTCAAGCTGCCGGTCCAATTTACACAGCATGTTGAAGCAGAGTTGCATCGCTCGCTGGCAGAGCGGGCAGAGATCGAATTCTCTGCTGATTTAGAATCGCCTTCCCTGCGCCAGTCTTTTCATTTTCACTTGATTCCCGAACTTGACCAAGAGCAGGGCGCCTCCTCTGTTTTTTGTGTTTTACATTTCTCATCTGAGAAAGACTCAGCCAGTATCTCTCGTGAGATTCGACAGAAGTGCATGGCTCTTTTCGAAGAACTTAATGAAGCGTTTTATCTGCATACTTTTGCGGGTGAGATTCTCGATGTCAATCAATCCGCTTGCAGTTTGACGGGCTATTCCCGCCAAGAACTCTTGCAGATGAATATCTCAGATTTACTGAAAGATCTTGATCTCAAACAGGTGCAAACCATCTGGAAGAAAGTTTCTCCCGGTAAATCGATCACCGTATACGTTA
Organism: Anaerolineaceae bacterium; assembly: GCA_012797695.1. GTDB lineage: Bacteria > Chloroflexota > Anaerolineae > Anaerolineales > Anaerolineaceae > UBA6107. The sequence goes on from JAAZOQ010000376.1 coordinate 2,414, forward strand.
CAGCGCAGAAGAAAGTCGGGGAGCCTTCCCCGGTAGAGGTTCATATCAGTGGTTTTCAGCATGAAGGGGAAATTTATCTGTTGGGCCTGGTCCGTCCAGTTTCTGAACGCGCGCTCATGGGAAAAGAGCGTGAGGAATTAATCAATCGCTTACAGATTGCCACTCAGGCTGCTCATCTGGGTGTTTGGGAGCTGGATTTGCAGACCCATCAGGTGATTTGGGATGAACAAATGTACAAAATGTATCATTTCCGCCCTGGTGCTAAGGCTCCTGATTATGAAGAGTGGCGCGCCATGATGGATCCAGCGGATTTGCGTATTAGTACAGAGATTTTGAAAAATGCCATCGAAAACGATGCTCCCTATGATTTTGAATTTCGCATTAACTTGCCCAATCACAAAATTCGTTACATTAAATCCTACGGGAAAGTGATCCGTGATGTACAGGGAAAGCCGCTGCGCCTGATCGGAATTAACACGGATATTACGGATAGCAAGCGCTCGCAGGTGGCTGCTCAGATTATGACTGAGACGGAGTGGCAGATTGTCCACTCGACGAGTGAAGATCAAATTTATACGATTCTGGGGAATGGGCTGCAAAAGATTCTGGTGAGCGGCTACGTTGCGGTGGTTACCCTCAACGAAAACTCTCAATCTTTTCAAATTCAGGGCTCCTATGGCATGGGGGAGCACTTTGATGAACTGGTCGAAGCTTTTCATGTGGACCCAACCCAGATCAGTTTCTACATTGCTGAAATGAGTGATTACACCCTGGCGAAATACCGCAGCGGGAAACTGGAGAGCTATCAGGGGGGAATCTATGAGTTGGCCTCCCGCAAGGTTCCCAAGGTGATTTGTCAGACTATTGAGAAGATGCTGGATATTGCCCATATTTATATTATGGGGTTTGTACAGAAAGGCAAGAATTTTGGGGGCGTGATCATCAGTACGCATGATGATATTCAGTATCTGGGCGGCATGATCGAGTCAGTGGTCAACGTGGCTATTCAGCGCATTAAGCGTATCCGCTTTGAGAACGATATGCTTGAGAGCGAGAAACGCTTCCGTGCTTTGTTCGAGGATTCCCCAGTGCCTTTGTGGGAACAGGATATGTCCGCGGTCAAGGCGCGTTTGGATGAATACCGTGCCCAGGGAGTAACGGATTTTGCCCGTTTCTTCAGCGAACATCCGGAAGAACTTGCCCATTGCGGTCGTTTGATCAAGGTACTTGATTTGAATAAGGCAGCCGTGACCTTGCTCAAGGGGAATAACAAAAAAGACGTGATTGATCTCATGGATGTAGTATTGGGCGGGGAGAGTTATGCGAATTTTCTCACCGAATTGGTCTCGATCGCACAGGGGCAGAGCCGGTTTGAATGGGAAGGCGCAAATTTCACCTTGCAGGGAAATCCTTTGATCTTGTACCTGAAATGGACGGCTGCCCCGGGATATGAAGATTCGCTGGCTCGCGTACTCGTTTCCACGGTAGACGTCACTGAAAGGCGTCAGGCTGAAGAACAGCTGCGCAAAAGTGAAGAAAGCTTCCGGCAGATTTTTGAGGAATCTCCTATTGGGATCATTATTTCTTCTCCGCAGGCTCAGTTTATCCGGGTCAATCGCAGTGCTGCTGAGATGCTGGGCTATTCAGTACCAGAATTGCAAAATTTGACAGCCAAAGATATCACCTTGCCTGAAGACCTCCAGTTGAGTGAGAGGTTGATCGTTGAACTCTCTTCGGGCAAACGTAAATCATTTACTCTTCAGAAGCGTTATTTACGCAAAGATCGTTCGCTGATATGGGGGAATTTGATCGTGACTGCGATTCATGATTCCCAGGGGAATGTGGTCAATCACCTGGCTATGATCGAAGATATCACCGAGAAGAAGAGAAGTGAAGAGGCCGTGCAGTACGAACAGTATCTGATGCAAACTTTGATGGATCATGTTCCCGATTCGATTTATTTCAAAGATTTGCAGTCCCGTTTTACCCGGGTCAATGCCGGCACTCTTAGAAAATTTGGGCTCAATTCTCCTGAAGAGATCATTGGCAGGTCAGATGCCGATTTCTTCTCCCCCGAAGAGGCAGAAGCAGGCCGAATCGAAGAGAAAGAGATTACTGAAACGGGGGAACCGCTGATTGCGGTAGAAAGTCTTGAAAGCTGGCAGGATGGCCGGCCGGCGACCTGGTCTTCGGTGACGAAGATGCCGCTCCATGATCCTTCTGGCCGGGTTATTGGTACTTTTGGGGTGACGCGCGATATTACCGACCGTAAGGCTAAAGAAGAAGAAATCAAAAGTCTGTATGGAGACCTCGAAAAACGCGTTGAAGCCCGTACCAAGGAACTTTCATTGCGCAATCAGGAACTGGAAGCTTTTACCTATACTATTTCTCATGACTTGAAGGCTCCTTTACGCGGTATCAGCGGTTATTCTCAGCTCTTGCTTCAGGATTATTCTCAGCAATTGGATGACGACGGCAAATCTTTCCTGAACAAGCTGGTACTTTCTTCCCAGCAGCTTTCGCAATTGATCGATGATCTGCTGAACTATTCTCGTCTGGAACGACGCCCCATCAACAGGGTTGATTTTTCTGTGGCAGCAATGATTAACGCCGTGGTCGATGAGCGCAAACCGGATCTCGAAAGGGATCACATCCAACTGAAGCAGAAGATTCAAGAAGAAGTAATCAACTCCAGTCCCGAAATGCTGACGGAGATCGTGCGTAATTACCTCGATAACGCCATCAAATTTACTTCCAAGTCGTCGGCCCCTGTTATTTCGATTGAGTATAAAATTAAGAAAGACAGCAGTTTATTGGTGGTGAAAGATAATGGGATTGGGTTTGAAGAAGAATATAAAGAACGTCTGTTTGAGGTTTTTTACCGCTTGCATCGCATAGATGAATATCCCGGCACAGGGATTGGGTTGGCATTGGTGAAGAAAACAGCCGAGAGAATGGGTTGGCGGGTCTGGGCAGAAGGAAAGCCCGGGGAGGGGGCTGCCTTCTACTTGGAAATCCCCCATGTTGAGCAATAGATCGCGACATCAGGCAGTGGTCAGGGAAGCGTTTCAGCGAAAGGGAGACCATGAAAGTTCTTTATCTTGAAGATAATCCTTTTGATGCCGATCTGACTCAGATCGAGTTAAAGAAACATGCCCGGGGGATCGAGCTGATCCACGTCCCAACCATCCGTGAGGCACTGGAACTTTTGCAGCAGCCCAATGCTCCCTTGTTTGATATTATCCTCACGGATATGAATCTGACGGATGGCAGTGGTTTGACCTTGCTGGCGATGGTGCGCAATCTGGGACTGCCGACGGCAGTGGTGGTGGTTACCGGTCAGGGTGATGAAGAGACAGCGGTGGCAGCCTTGAAGGCTGGGGCTGACGATTACATTATCAAACAAAAGGACTATATCAAGAATCTTCCGCAGGCGCTCGATAATGCGGTGGCTCAATTTCGTAAGGTCAAGAATCGTTTTTCGCGCCCGATCAAGGTGCTTTATGCTGAACACAATGCGGTGGATATTGAGCTGACGCTCCGCCACATCAAGACCCATGCCCCCCACATCCAGATGGATGTGGTCAAAGACACTCGCAATTTGCGCTCTACACTTGAGAAGGCAACCGTTGAAAATCGCTATGATGTCTTGCTGATCGACTTCCACCTTCCCGGCGAGGATATCCTCAGTGTGGTGAAATCCATCATCACCGATCCTCATTTTGAGTACCCCATTGTGCTGATTACTGGTCAGGGCAATGAAGAGATCGCGGTCAACGTGTTGAAGCTGGGGGTGGTGGATTATCTGGTCAAGGCCAGCGGTTACCTCTATCGCCTGCCGGCCATTCTCGAGAATGCCCACAATTTGCTCTCGCTCTATCATGAAAAAGAGGCGCTTGCGGTCAGTGAGGAACGCTTCCGTTTACTGGCCGAGAATGCTCGCGACGTGATCTTCCGCATGGACTTTCGCCCCACCATTCATTTTGACTACATCAGCCCTTCGGTGAAAACGATCTCGGGTTTTGATTCTGAAGAGATCTATGCTGCTCCCGAGTTGATTTTTGATGCCATCCGTGAGAAGATTTATTCATTCCATCAATTCATTCAATTATTGAACCAGTCAGCTTCCCCTGAACTGGTTTTCCCCTTTGTGACCAAAGATGGCCGCCGTATCTCAATGGAATTGCGTGGCCAATTGACTCGCGATACCAAGGGTCAGCCCGCCAAACTGGAGGGCATTGTCCGCGATATTACCGATCGTATCGAGATCGAGACCAAGCTGCAGAACCGGATGCATCGACTGAATGCGCTGCATACAATCGATACTGCTATCAATTCCAGCTTCGATCTGCGTTTTACGTATCAGGTCCTGCTGGAGCAGGTACTTGCTTTGACGAAAGGGGCTTCTGCCAGCATTGTGCTGCTGGATCAGAATCTGGGGTCGCATACCCTGATTTCCAGTTTGGGATTCGAAACCCCCGAAAATGATCTGAAAGAATGGCTTCCTGAGAATCCTTTATTGGATCGGGCTTTTATCGAACGCCGCATTGTCTTTTCGCGTGAAATCGAGCTGGACGAAAAATTACCTTTTGCCCGGCTCCTGCAGTTGGAGCAGCTTACTCATTACTGCGCTGTTCCCTTGATCGTTAAAGGCTATGTTCGCGGCGTAATGGAGATCTTTTTCGTGGATAGTGAAGAGCTGGATCTGGAGATTTCTAATTTTCTCGAGACCATTGCTCAGCAGGCGGCCATTGCCCTCGAAAGTGCCCAGAACTTCGAACGTTTGCAAAAGACCAATCAGGAACTGTTGCAGGCCTACGATGACACCCTGGCGGGTTGGGTCAATTTCCTCGATCTGCGCGATGAAGAGACCGAAGGCCACACCATGCGCGTCGTCGATTTCACCCTGAAAGTATGTAAATCGCTGGGCTTTTCTTCGAAAGAGATGATGCAAATTAATCGCGGGGTGCTGCTGCATGACATTGGCAAGGTAGGCATCCCCGACAGTATTTTGAATAAGCCGGGTCCACTGACTGATGCGGAGTGGGTCATAATGAAAAAGCATCCGGTTTATGCATACCAGATGCTTTATCCGATTGCCTATTTGCGTCCCGCGCTTGACATTCCCTACTGCCATCACGAAAAGTGGGATGGCTCAGGGTATCCGCGTGGTTTGAAGGGGAACGAGATTCCGCTTAGCGCCCGCATTTTCGCCATTGTGGATGTGTACGACGCACTTACTTCGAATCGGCCTTATCGTAAAGCCTGGCCGAAGGAGGATGTTGTCAAATACATCCGCGAAAACAGCGGCACCCATTTTGACCCCGACATTGTTGAAAAATGTCTGACGGTGTTGACTTCAGCCGGGGAAGACTGATCAGCCCTGCTTTGCCTTCTCTTTTTTGCGCACGGTCAAATATTCGTAGAGCCCCTGGCCGCCCTGCAGCAGGCCAAAGAAGATCACGGCGTAGGAGAGAAAGACCATGCCGTTGGCTTGGCTTGAGCGGGTATCCAGAATAGCCAGCACGGTTCCAACCACGATGAAGATCAGGCCGGTGATCATGTCTTTGCGGGCGCCGGCGCGGGTGAACTCCGGGGCAACGCGGAAGCTGGCAGTGGTGGGGATATAGCCGGTGGCACCGCTTTCATCCGTGCCGCGGTACCAGGAGCCGTCGTCGTTCTTTTCGACAGCCGTGATGGTGATGATCGTGCCTTTGGTCAGTGTTTTGAGTACATTGGCCTCTTTACTGGGAGTGTCGACCATGTCGATCGATTTATCCATAAGCTGGCCTTTTTGTACCCGGTAGATCTTGGCGTCCCCGTGGATGTATCCTTGGGTGCCGTTTTCCAGAGTGGCGGCTACCCAGACTTCCTTGTTTTTCTTGTGGGTCACTTTGCCCAGCTCGACGATCTCGCCTTTGTGGATGGTGGCGATGGAAATGGTTTGATCATCCAGTGAGGCGTAAACAGGGGTGCTCTCTTCGGTCAATACTGCTTTCATACGGTCTCCTTCAGTCCGTGGTCTCTTCGGCGTGCTCGATGGGCCAGCCGTTCTTCGCGGCGCATTCCTGCGCCCAGGATTCATTTTCCATTTGGATCGTTACCGCCGGGTCGTTGGATTGAGCGTCTTCGACTTGCGCTTTGCCAAACACGTCGGCGCGGTGCAGGGTAACGTCGTACTGGGCCTGTGCCAGTTCTTTGCGCAGCCGCTGGTTTTCCAGTTCCAGCAGGCCAAAGGTCAGGCCGAAGATCACCAATCCCACCCCGATCAGCATCAGCCACAGATATTGCAGCCAGGGCAGGCTTTCGGGCAGCGGAATGATCTTCATCAGCAAAATGAACGCGGCAGCGGCGAAAGCCGCTCCCAGGTTCATGCCGCGCGAGCGCCAGCGGGCCAGTTTGCCTGCTCGCCCGGCCTCGGATTCGTACGATTCCGGGGCTTCGATGAAGTCGGCTTTGGCACAGGTTTCGCACAGCGGCAGACGTACCTCGAATTTGATGCGTGAGCGAAATCTTTTGCCAAATTGCCGTTTGGGGATCAGCCCGGCTTCATAGGTCAGGATGTGAGTTTCGCGGTGCTCGGCCCGTGGGGCATTGCATCGGCTGCAGCGTAACGGATAGCTCAGTTCCAGCTTGCCCGTGGTGTTTTGCATCAATACGCGCGCCGGGATCGTGATTTTTACGCTCATGTGGATCTCCATAGCTATTTTAACCGAAAAATCCGACAGAATCTCTGTCGGATTTTTCGAACTTGTGCAGATTTATTCCAGTACGTTGACCAGCAGGGAACCTTCGCCGGCGGCACAGTAGCGCGTGCGGTCACCCGGGCCGAGACAGAATGCTCCGGCAGAACTGGTGGGCAGGAGGATCTGTCCGTGCCCGTCCTGCAGAGCGACTACACGTGCTTCATCATTCACTGCGACGGAGACGCTCGCCTCGCCCGGGGCGCTGACGTCGATCACTACGTCCGGTTCCCCGCAGTGGACGTAGACGGTACGGCAGGGCTGCCCATCATGACTGAGCACGAAACGCTGCGCGTAGTCGATAAAACTGAGCGGCGAAACAGAGAAGGTTTCTCCTTCTGCCAGTTGCAGGTCGTCGATCTTTTCCAGAAAGGTCTTGAGGGTGCGGTCGGCGGCGTAAACGAGATAGGTCATATTGCCTCCTATTTCCAGGCCAGAATGCGGTAGTACCCGGCAGTGGCAAAATTGCCGCTGCATGCAATGGTGCTGCCGCCGTAAGTGCCGCTGCCGCAGGTAATGCCGATCAAGGAACCGTCGTAGTACAGCGGGCTCACTGAGGTGTTGCACGGCGAGTTGGTGTACACCACTGACACCGGGTAATTGCTCCCCGAGCCGTCGAGGTTGGGGCACCACAGCAGTTGCACGATGCGCGGTACCTGGCCCAATCCGTGGGCCTTCGAGTAGGTTTGCCCGGTGGCGACTGCGAACCAGCCCGAGTCGTAATCCGTCGCGGGCAGGGCGGCAGTGGGGGTGAAGTAGCATAGTGTGGAGCATACCGCGCTGCCGTTCCATACACATTCGCCGATGATGCGCTGGTCGGTAGCCTCAGCCGCGCTTGAGTTGACGGCCAGGGTGAAGGTGGTCGAGCCGGGGGAGCGTACGGCAAAAACGTACCAGGTGGCCGCGGCGCCGCTGAACTGATTGGCGGGCAGATCGACATTAGCGGTGGCCTGCAGCAGGTAGCCGTTGATCACCAGGGTGGGCGGCTTGCTGATGGAGTAAGGCACGCGCAGGCGGTTGTTCGCCAGATATTGCAGGGCCATGTGTTCGGCGTGACGGTTGAAGAAATGGGCCAGATCCAGTGAATCTGCGGCGGCATTCCCCAGCGTCAGCGCATCGCTGCGCAGGTGGTTGTACTGGGCGGCCGCCGTGGGCTGCCCGGCGGTGACCTCAGCACTGAGAGGATAGGTCATTGCGGCCTCGCCAGATCAAAGAGCGAGCGGCTTGATTGAGTTGTTTTCAAGGGCATAAAGCCTCCTTTTGAACTTCAGGCTTGGAAAAAAGATTGGTCTTGAGCTAACGCCAGTAGCTGATTCCCCAGGTGAGGATTCCATCCCAAACGCATTGTTTGAGTGTATCTTCGCTGACAGGTGGCCAGTACACGCCAGTGTTGTTGATCTGGCATTTGATGAGGCTGCTTTTGGGCAGATGGCGCTCGTCCGCGGTCCAGCCGATGGCGCCCAGGTTGAGAAAGGCGCCCACCGGCGTGGACAGGGTCAGCCCCTCGAGTTGGCTCAGGTAGCGCAGCAGCATCTGGTAATCTTCGTCGCGGCTGGCCAGGTGCGGACTGCCGTCGGGGTTGATGGCAGCATCCGCCAGTACCACGTCGAAATACAGCCACAGCCGCGTTGTTCCGCCGGAATCAACCTCGTGCGTAATCTCGACGCCGCCCGGGCGAGTACCGTGGTCCTCGTTGACCAGAAAGCCGTA
>JAAZOQ010000377.1 GCA_012797695.1 Anaerolineaceae bacterium
ACCATCGCATCCGGGAAAAGCCAGGGAGCATAAATAGAATAAGGATGCACAGTGTAGAAATCGACTTCTTCCTTCAGGTTATCCGGGCGAAAAGGTCCGTGCCCGATGTCTTCCATCGAAGTTCCCACACAAATGGCATGATTTTTGTCATAACGGCGGATGGCCCCCGCGATCAGACGCGTCCAGTTGATGGCCATCGCATCGGTAGTGCTCTTCAACTCAATCCAAAACGGCGGCTCATCGGTCAAATCCCAGGCCAAAATGGCCGGCTCATCGGCATAACGACGGCCAAATTCCGCGGCGTGATTCGTTTGCAGGCGCAGCATCTCGGGGTCAGAATGCAGATGACGTCCGCGCCGCCAGGGCACATCCCAAAACGCTTCCCCTACCTCACCGCCGATAAACAGGGCCGGATGCAGGTAAATCTCATATTTATGCGCCAGCTGGATCAAATAATTCAACTGGTCGAAAGCTTCTGGATTGTAATCACCGGGGTAAGGCTCAAACCAGGCCCAGAATAAATCAAAACGGACCGTGTTATAGCCCATTGATTTCATGACCTTGAAATCTTCTTCGACGCTGGCCGCATTCCATTGAAGGGGCCATTGCAAGCCAGCTACTGCCGGGATCCAGTGTGCGCCCACGGCAAGAAAGTTGTGCCCGGATTTCGAAAAATAATTTCCGTTCAGATTCGCTTTTTGTAAAGACATTCCTTCACCTCATTCTGGGGTTTGAAAACGAAGCTCTCCATTACGTGCCCGGCCTCGATCTGATTTGCCTGAATTGAATTTCTCACAAACTTTCTTCCTCTTTGCCGCATTGACCCGTGCTCATTCTGACTTCGCCAGAAATTTCAGCGCGAAGTTCGAGCGGGCACTTATAGGTGCCGCTGTCACACCTTTTCTTCTTTTCGGTGAAACGAAAAATAGAATTTCGATTTGTTTCCACTGGAAATGGACCAGGAATACTCCACTGTTTTTCCATCGAGATCAAAGGCAACCACCTCAGACAACAAAGAAGGAACCCCCGCCTGAATCCCCAAAAACGCCGCCTCTTTTTCAGTCAGCATGATTGCTTCAAGCGTCTGATTCATCGTCGCGATGGTGACCCCGTAATGAGATTGAAGCTGGTCATACAGAGAACCATGTTCCAGCTCCAATGCCTCTTCAAAATCCGGAAAACGCTGCTTGGATAAATAGGTCGTTTCAAGAAGGATCGGCTCATTATCGGCCATACGAATGCGGATCACTTCGATGACCGGTTCATTTTCCTGAACGTCGAGATTTCTGGAAATTTCAGCGGTTGCCGGGATCACTTTTTCACTGATCAGCCGGCTGGAAGGCACTCTGCCAATCGCCTTCATTTGTTCCGTGAAACTCAACCGGCTGGGAGTAATCTGGGCGTTCTTGGGATTCTTGATAAAAGTACCCACCCCCTGCCGCCGGATGATCCATCCCTGCCTGGCCAGTTCATCCATCGCGCGTCTGACCGTCAGCCTGGATACCTTATAGTATTCACACAGCTCCGCTTCAGAGGGCACCATCTCACCTGTCTTTAATACCCCAGAGGTAATGATCTGGCGAAAGTTTTGCTCGATCAGCTCATAAAGCGGCACTCGGCTGTGTTGATCGATCGAAAAAGGATTGGGATTGTTGATCATCAATCGCACCTACTCATTATGATGTTATGCTGTATATACATCTATATGTCATTATACATGCAATTATCTTTAAGTCAATACGGCTTCCTCCCCCAGACGGAACTCAATTCTCTTCTGGTGACGTTGCCTTTCCCCCTTACCCATAAAAAACAGCTGCCCTTGCGGGCAGCTGTCGCGTTTTCGTCTATGCCTGCGGTGGAACCGGAGGCAATGGCATCGCCATGACTGGCGGCTGCGGAGGCAGCGCCGTGCCGTTCTCAATGGCCCGCACCTGGCGGAAGGTGATCGTCCACACGTTCTCGTAGAAGATCGCCACCAATCCGCTCACAAAAGACAGCGGGGAGAAGGTGATCGCAAAGAAGAAAGGCAGGAACAGCAGCCCACCGATGACCCATGGCCACACGACCGGGTCGATCGCGTAGGTAATGCCGTAGCCGATCCCGCCGGGGATGGCCGCCACCAGTGCCCCAGGAATCGCCATGACGGCGTACGCCGGAATAAGCAGGAAGAAGACCAGCATCATCGCCACTCCAACCGCGATACCGACCCCCAGCAGCACCAGCCAGATCAAGAAAGTGTGCTTGAACTGATGAGTGAACAGCTTCCAGCCCTGGCGCAGCGATTCACCGATACCCGCGTCGTCGATGACCTTGACGCGTACCACGTACGGGCGCAGCATGCCCACCACAATGCCGATCAATGCCATCGGGATGAGCAGCAGAAAAACCAGCACCACCGCCCCGATCAGCGACGTACTGACCTGCGGCCAGGCTTCCGCCTTAAGATACGGCAGGAAGATGAAAAATAGCCCGGTCAGCATCAGCAGCCCCAGCAAGAAGTTCGGGATGGCCAGGATCGTATCCAGCAGCCACATGTGAAAAGCCCGGTGGTTCCAGCCCAGCTTCCAGCCGGCCTTGAAACCCACTTTGCTGCCGTCGTCTTCATGCTGATTGACCATGCGGATGGCCGCAGTCTCGGCCGGGTAACGGAACAGGGCCAGCAGCAGGCTGATCACGATACCCAGCAGCACCAGCCCCACCACGACCCACAAAACCGTCGTCATGGTCTGTTCCGGCGTCGCGAAGAAACGGGTAAAGTTCACGTCGAACCAGTTCTTCAGCCAGTACGGAACGCCGCGCTCGC
>JAAZOQ010000378.1 GCA_012797695.1 Anaerolineaceae bacterium
CGAAAAGACGCGCCCCTGCACATCCGCGGGGACGTGTTCCTGCCACAGAGTGTAGAACGGGCTGACCATGAATGGGATGGAGAACTCGGAAAGGAAGCCCGCCACCGACCAGCTCACCACCGAGCGGCTGGCCGCGGTGAGAAAGTCGCATACCCCAAAGGAGATCAAAGTAGACCAGGTGAAGAGGGCCGCTTTGCGGCGCGGCGAGCGCCAAAGCGTCAACACCAGCCCGCCCAAAATGCCGCCAATGCCCATCACGGTCTGCACCGTGCCCAGGGCCATCTGATCGCCCTGAGTGCGGGTGAGGATCATCGGCGAGAGGATCGACATGTAGGTGAACCCGGCGAAGAGGTTGATACCGCAGAAAATGAGCAGAATGCCGCTCAGCCCGGGATGGGCAAAGATGTAGCGAAAGCCGAAGCGGAACTCGTACCAGAAATTACCGGCCGCGGCCATCCCCGTCTGGGTGCGTTCAGCGCGCGGTAAGAAGACCAGCAGCACCGCTGCCAGACCGGGCAGCAGCGAAAGCAGGTCGATGCTCATCACCAGATGCAATCCGCTCACGGTGAGGAGCAGGCTGGCCAGTGCCGGGGCCACCACCTGCACCGCGGACTTGGCCAGGCCGATCATGGCGTTGGAGCGGGCATACTCCTCACGCGGCAGCAGCAGACTGACCGACGAAAAGAAGGCCGGCGACTGAAAAGCGTCGAATGCCCCCGAAAGCCCTTCGGCCAGGTAGAGGTGCCAGAACTTGAGCTCGCCGTGCAGCGAAAGCAGCAGCAGGCTGGCCGTTACCAGCCCAGAGGCGAGATCAGCGCAGAACATGATCCACTTGCGCGGCAGGCGATCCACCACCACCCCAGCAAAGGGACTGCAAACCATGAAAGACAGCGAAGCAAAGAACCCCAGTAGTACCAGCGCGGTCACCGAGCCATTTTGCTGGTAGGCCCACACCATCAGGGCAAAGCGGGTCAGCCCCGAGCCCAGCAGCGACACCGACTGCCCGCTCCAGAGAATATAAAAAGCTTTTTTATGAGTAAAGAGTTTCATTTTCGATCCAGTGCAAATTAAAAGAAAAACCGCGGCTGCGCGCCGCGGTAACGATTCGTTCCGTAAGAGAAACTTACTCGTGAGACGAGTAACAGGCGCGCGAATAGACACCCCCGCTGAATTTTCGCATGTTGATCACAACCTGTAACGTCTCTAGTTTCACGGGTTTCAGTATATCGCACTGCCGCCGAATTGGCAACAACCGCCGTACTTCAGGCTGCCTCTTCTTCCTTGCCTGGTACAGCGGCAGATCGGGAATGAAGGGGGATGGAGCGGTAATTGAGAAATTGCACCTTGCCATTGGGGGTCACCACGGCCTTCTGAATGATCAGCAGCCGATCCGCCCGGTGACAGGCATTGCATTCGCGCAGATAAAACACGAACTTGGGATAATCACAGTAATCCTTCAAAATCTGTTTGAGGGAACGCAGATTTCCGTTTTGCAGTACCTCGACCAGCTCCGGCTCACGATCGGCCTCGAGATTGCCCATAAACC
>JAAZOQ010000379.1 GCA_012797695.1 Anaerolineaceae bacterium
GCTCGAGGAAATGGATCATGTGCACCTGTCGTTCTATCAACTGGATTGGCGTGCTGGAGATCAGAAGGTTTTTGTGGCCGATAATACCCTGGCCACCCATGATTTTGGCTGGCAGCCGCGGGTAGATAAGTTCACCGGCGTGCAAAAGACACTCGCGTGGTGCAAAGGGATCTAAGGAAGACCATGACGATTTCTCCCGAAGCCCACGAAAGCCTTACCATCATGATGGCTGCCTACAACGAAGCGGAAAACCTGGCCGTGCTTTTGCCCAGGATCAACGCCGTAGCTGCTGGCCTCACCCCCGACTACGAGATCCTGGTCGTGGATACCCATCTGCCCATGGATGATACCCGCACCGTCTGTGAGCAAAATGGCGTGGTGTACCTCAACCGCGAGCACAGTAATAATTACGGCGACGCCATCCGCACCGGCATTCGCCATTCGCAGGGGAAGTACGTGGTCAACATGGATTCGGATGGTTCACACGACCCGGCCTTCATCGAAAAAATGTGGCAGGTGCGCGACCAGGCGGATATTGTCATTGCCTCTCGTTACATGGCCGGCGGCAAAACCAATAACCCCGGCCCGTTGGTGTTCATGAGCCGCCTGCTCAATGTCGTTTTCAAAGGCATCGTCAGATTGCCTGCTCTGGATGTTTCCAACAGCTTTCGGCTGTATAACGGCGCAAAATTACGTCAACTGACCCTCACCTTTACTCATTTCGACATCATCGAAGAGATCCTCGCCAAAATGATCTGGGAAACCGATCCCCCGGCCCGCGTCCGCGAAATTCCCTTCGAATTTCAGAAACGCCTCTCTGGCAAGTCCAAGCGCAACTTCATTGTCTTCAGCTACAATTTCTTTTTAGCCATCTTCAAGATCATCCACATGCGCCGGGGATCCAGGCGTAAATAATCCATTAATCACCACTTTTGGCCCTGATCAGTTCACTATCAGGGCAAATTTCTTTTAAAGAACGGCACTATACTTATTCAGGGAGGGAAAAACATGGCACAGCCTATTTATTACGCTCATTCGCTTGGAAAAGAGAAGGCTGCCTGGCAAACGCTGACCAGCCATTTGAAGGGGACTGCCGATCTGGTTTTGCAACTGGGGCAAGGAACCGGTGTTGAGCCTTACGCCTATGTGGCTGCTTTGTTTCACGATCTCGGCAAATATTCATTGCTATTTCAGAAACGTTTGCAGGGTTCACCATTGCCCGTGGATCATTCGACGGCCGGAGCGAAAGAGATTGAATACCTCTATGGTGCAAATCCACAGCAAAGGGTGATTGCTGAGATGCTGGCCTATTGTATTGCTGGGCATCATTCTGGCCTGATGGATTTTGGCAGCAGCATCGATCTGCCCACAGAGGGAACTCTGCGGGGACGGTTGAAGAAAGAACTTCCTGATTATTCTGCCTATGCGGGGGAGGCAGCTCTACCAGATCCGCCTTTCCCGACAAGATTGCCTCTTGTGCCGACAAGCTCCACCGGGAAATTTTCTCTTTCTTTCTTCACCCGCATGATCTATTCTTTGCTGGTCGATGCTGATTTTCAGGATACCGAGACTTTTTTCAATGGTGGCAAACGCCCCCGCGGCGAATTTGCCACCATAGATACTTTGCTGCAACGGCTTGAACTTTTCTTGACCAAATTCCCTGAGCCGGTGACCCCAGTTAATCAGCAGCGTGCTCAGACGCTGCATGAATGTATCGCTGCGGCTAAACAGGCCCCAGGGCTTTTCACTTTGACGGTGCCGACCGGGGGCGGAAAGACCCTGTCCTCGCTGGCTTTTGCCCTGACCCACGCCCAGCGCAATCACTTGAGCCGGGTTATTTATGTTATTCCCTATACGACCATCATCGAGCAAAACGCCTCAGTATTCAAAGCCTGCCTGGGCGAGGAAAACGTGTTGGAGCATCATTCCAACTTTGATTGGGAGGCAGCTTCTAAGGCCGTTGGGGCAGATGTCGTTGATGACCAGACCAATCTGGTAACAGAGAAGCTGAAACTCTCAGCCGAAAATTGGGATGTACCGGTAGTGGTAACGACCAATGTTCAATTCTTTGAATCTTTATTTGCCAACCGTAGTTCCCGCAGTCGAAAAGTCCACAATATGGCGCGCAGTGTTTTGATTTTTGACGAAGCCCAGATGCTGCCGCGCGAATATCTGGAGCCATGTATGAGGGCTGTCAACGAATTGGTAACCAATTATGGCGCTTCGGCAATTTTCTGTACCGCTACTCAGCCTGTTTTGGCAAGGTTCTTTCCACCTGCATCTTCTTTTCACGAGATCAGCCATCATCCTGCTCAGCTCTATGAACGTTACAAGCGCGTGCAGGTGACCTTCGATGGAAAACTTACCGATGTTGAAGTTGCCCAGCGCTTGAATGAGCAGGAGCAGGGGTTGTGTATCGTCAACACCCGGCGTCATGCGCAGGCGTTATTTAAAGAACTGATTCTTGAGGAGAGTTTCCATCTCTCGACCTGGATGTGCCCACAGCATCGCCATCAGGTCATCACCGAAATTCGGCGCCGCCTTCAGCAGGGTGCTCCCTGCCGAGTAGTATCTACTCAGTTGATGGAAGCCGGTGTTGATTTGGATTTTCCGCTCGGCTATCGCGCCCTGGCGGGCATCGATTCGATTATCCAGGCCGCTGGGCGGGTCAATCGAGAAGGACGGTTGTCTTCAGGGATGTTGCATGTGTTTGAACCCGAGACAGCTTCCATTCGCAAGCTTCCACAAGAGCTTGCCCAGAGTGCCCAAGTAGCCCGTTCCATCCTCGACAAATATCCTGCCGACCCCATCTGTTTGGAAGCGATCAAAGACTACTATACTTTGCTTTATGATGTGCAGGGAAAACAGGCTTTTGATTCGCATCACATTCTGGATTGCTTTGAAAAGGAGCATTCTGAACCCACCGATTTTTCTTTCGCAACCGCCGCACAGAATTTCAAGCTGATCGAAGAAAACACCGTAGCTCTGGTTATTCCATTCGCAGATCAGGTGCAGGAGCTTCTTGAAGATCGCAGGTTACTGGCGAAACCCTACCTGCTGCTGCGAAAATTGCAGCCTTATACAATCAACGTCTTTGAAAATGAACTGAATAATCTTCAGAGAAAGGGGGCAATCCACTTCGTGAATGAAGAAATCCCGGTACTGCAGGAAATGCAATTCTACAGTCTGAAAACTGGCTTGATTCTGCCGGAAGAGATCAATGGAGAAGCAATTATGATGTAATTCCCGAAAGGAGGAAAACAGAAGATGGGTTATGGAATTACAGTTCGAATAAAAGGCAATTATGCTCTGTTTACTCGCCCAGAGATGAAGGTGGAGCGCATGAGTTATGATGTCATCCCTCCTTCAGCGGCCAGAGGCATCATCGAGGCCATCTACTGGAAGCCGGCGATCCGTTGGGCGATCGATAAGATCCACGTTCTCAATGAGATCCGGTTTACCAGTGTTCGCCGCAATGAGGTAAGCGAGAAGTTCTCGGTGGACTCGATCAAAGGCGCCATGAAGGGGAACCCTGAACCACTTTACCTGGCGTCGAACGATAAGCGTCTGCGCCAGCAACGGGCAGCCATGGTACTGAAGGACGTGGATTACTTGGTCGAGGCTCATTTCGAGTTGGTACCCGAGAAAGCTGGTCCAACGGATACCGTCGAAAAGCACTACAACATGATTTTGCGCCGTCTGCGTAAGGGACAATATTTCAGCGCTCCCTGTTTGGGGACTCGTGAATTCGGTGCCAATGTGGAATTGATCGAAGATTCCCCTCTGCCGGTGAGTGTTTTGCAGGGTACCCGTGATCTGGGGTGGATGCTCTACGATCTCGATTTTTCCGATCCGCAGAATATCACCCCCTGTTTCTTCCACGCCCAGATGGTCGACGGGGTGATCGATCTCGCCCAGGCCGAGAAAGTGAGGTGAGCGATGGTTTTGCAGGCACTCTGTCGTTATTACGATATTTTATCTGCCGAAGAGAATAGCCCGCTGCCGGCTTTCGGGTATAGTTCGGCCAATGTCAGCTTTGCTCTGGTGCTCAGCCCCCAGGGAGAACTGGTCAATTTTATCCGCCTGTTCGAAAAAGCGCAGCGCGGCAAGAACACCGTTGAGGTTCCACTGCGGTTGCAGGTACCGGAACAGGTTAAGCGATCTGTCAATATTGCCCCGAATTTCTTATGTGATAACGCCACCTACGTTCTTGGGCTTTCTGGCAAAAATGAAGGGAAACCGGAGTATGCCCGCAAGCGTTTCGAGGCCTTTCGCCAGCTGCATCTGGACTTGCTGACAGAGGTAGATTGCCCAGCGGCCCGGGCAGTGACGGCTTTTCTGAACCACTACACTCCTGAGCGAGAGTTGCCCTTGCTCCAGGCCCATCAGGAAGAATTGAACGCTGGCGGCAATCTGATTTTCCGGCTCGAAGGTGCAACGGGCTATTTGCACGAAGATAAATTGATCCGCCGTGTCTGGGAAGCTCACAAGGGTCAGCATACCGGCACAACACTGGGTCAGTGTCTGGTCACCGGAGAGCGCGCGCCTATTGCCCGCCTGCATGCCAGCGTAAAGGGGATTCGCGATGCCAACCCTACCGGGGCCACCCTGGTGGGGTTCAATGCCCCAGCCTACGTGTCGTACAATAAATCACAAGGGGAGAACTCGCCTGTGAGCGAGCGGGCTGCCTTCGCTTATACCACTGCCTTGAATTACCTGCTTTCCTCTGAGAACCCGAACCGGAAATTCTATCTCGGCGATGCTACGGTTGTGTACTGGGCCGAAAGCGCTGATCCTGTTTACGGCGAAGTTTTCGCCGGCCTGTTTGGTGTCGCATCTGAAAGCGTCCCGGCGGGTACTGAAGCAGCGGATTCCCAGTGGGTGCGGGACCCTCAAGCTGAAAGACTTCTGGCAGCTATTGGCACCAAAATCAGCCGCGGTGAAGCAATCGACACGGACGGATTGGAAGGGTTGAACAGCAATACGCGCTTTTACGTTCTTGGGCTTTCCCCCAATGCAGCTCGCATCTCGGTGCGTTTCTTTTATCAGGATTCCTATCTGAAGACACTGCAAAAGATCACGCAGCATTATCAGGATATGGCCCTCGTGAAAGAATTCCCTAATCAACCAGAGCAAATTCCCCCCTGGCAGATTTTGCGTGAGACAGTCTCACGCAAGTCTTCTGACAAGAAACCGCTGCCGCTGTTGGCGGGTTCTTTGCTTATCTCGATCCTTAATAACACCCCTTATCCGGCGGAGCTGTATTACGCTCTGCTCACTCGTATTCGGGCCGATGCGGATGATGTTGGTTTTCGCAAGATCAATTATGTCCGCGCTGCCATGATCAAGGCTTATCTCATCCGCAAGCTTCGTTATTCCAGTTCTGATTCAATCAGGGAGGTACTTAATATGTCATTGAACGAAAAATCCACTCAACCCGCCTATCTGTTGGGACGGCTCTTTGCTGTGCTCGAAAAAGTACAGCAAGAAGCCATCGGCGATGTCAATGCCAGTATCAAAGATCGCTACTTCACTTCAGCCTGTGCGGCGCCCGCCTCGGTCTTCCCGGTACTGCTGCGACTTTCCCAACACCACATTGCCAAAGCTGAGTATGGTTACGTCAGCGACCGCCGCATCGAAGAAATGTTGAATCTGCTCGATGTCAGCGCTCATCCCATTCCGGCCCATCTGACACTCGATGAGCAGGGGATCTTTATCCTGGGCTACTACCACCAGCGGGCCGCTTTCTTTTCCAAAACGGCTGCTGCATCCGCTGCGGACTCTTCGTCTGCTGTTGACTCTCACTAATTTCAACCAAAAGGAATCTAAAAATGACTGCAATTATGAACCGCTACGAATTTGTTCTGTTCTTTGATGTTGAAAATGGCAATCCCAATGGCGATCCCGATGCCGGCAATATGCCTCGCATTGATCCAGAAACCGGCTATGGCATCATCACCGATGTTTGCCTCAAGCGCAAAGTGCGCAATTACGTTGAACTTAAGATGGGGGACCGCACCGGCTATCGCATTTACGTCAAAGAAGGCATCCCCTTGAACAAGACCCATCAAGAGGCTTATGCTGCCGTCGGTCTCAAAGTCGGGGACAAAGCTAAGCTGGAAGAAGTGGATCAGGCACGCCGCTGGATTTGTGCCAATTTCTATGACGTGCGCACCTTTGGCGCAGTAATGAATACCGGTGATAACTGCGGTCAGGTACGCGGGCCGGTCCAGATCAATTTCTCCCGCAGTCTCGATCCGGTGACCCAGCAAGAGATTACCATCACCCGCCAGACGGTCACCCGCATCGAAGACGCCGAGAAAGAACACACGATGGGGCGTAAACACATCATCCCCTACGGCCTGTATCGGGTCGAAGGGTACGTTTCAGCCAAACTGGCCAATGATGAGAAAAAGGGCACCGGTTTCTCAGACGAAGATCTGGAACTGTTCTGGGAATCTCTCGTGAACATGTTCGAACAGGATCATTCTGCCGCGCACGGTAAAATGGCTTCCCGTAAATTGTTCATTTTCAAGCATGACAGCGAATTGGGGAATGCTCCTTCCGCCCTTTTATTTGACCTGATCCATGCCGAGAAGGCTCCACAGGCCAACCCGCCGCGCAGCTTCGCGGATTATACGATTTCCGTGGAGCGGGGAAAGGTTCCAGAAGGAGTAACGCTGATCGAGAAGCTATGAAATCGGAATACACCTCTGAAGAGCTTTTGCCTCTCTCTGGCATCCAGCATTTCGTCTTTTGCCGCCGCCAGTGGGCATTGATTCACGTGGAGCGCCAGTGGCAGGAAAATGGCCTGAC
>JAAZOQ010000380.1 GCA_012797695.1 Anaerolineaceae bacterium
GAGATCGTCACCTATACTTCCGCCTTCGATACGCTGGCCACAGAACTGGCCTCGGGCAACCCGCCCGATATCGTTGGCCCTATGGGCGTCGATGGCGCGGAATCCTTCCACGGCCAGTGGCTGGACCTGACCCCACTCATCGAGAAAACCGGCTATGACCTGACCCAGTATGACGAAGGCGCTGTAAACTTCTATAAAACCGGCGGCGAAGGCCAGTTGGGCATTCCCTTTGGCATTTACCCGTCGGTGATGTACTACAACAAAGCTCTCTTCGACGAAGCCGGATTGAACTATCCGCCGCACAAATATGGTGAAGAGTACGTCTGGCCGGATGGCACGAAATCCGTCTGGGATTATGACACCGTACGCCAGATCGCCATGATCCTGACCGTGGACCAGAACGGCAACGATGCCACCAGTCCTGATTTCGACCCGGATCACATTGTTCAGTACGGCTACGTGCCGCAGTATCAAGACGCGCGCGCGATGGGTTCTTACTTCGGCGCCGGCAGTCTGGTAGCCGCCGATGGCAAGACCGCGCAGATTCCGTCCGAATGGGCCGCCGCCTGGAAGTGGATCTACAACGGCACTTTCACCGATCATTTCATCCCCGATTGGACCGTGATCAACAGCCCTGATTGGGGCGCCGGAGACACCTTCGGCAGCGGCCGCGTGGGCATGGCCCTGACGCATACCTGGTACTACTCCGAGATCACCCTCGAAGATTGGGACATGGCCGCGGTACCGGCTTATGACGGCAAAACCACCGCCAACTTCAACGCGGATACTTTCCGCATCATGAAGACTACCAAGAATGCCGATGCTGCCTTCGAGGTACTCACCTATTTGCTGGGCGATGCCTCTTTGAAGCTGCTTAACACCTACGGCGCCATGCCGGCCCGCATTGCGGACCAGGCTGATTACCTGAGCACGGTCGAAGCGCAGTATCCATGGAAGCCAGATTTCCAGGTGGCTGTCGATGGGGTGGCCTACGCGGATAATCCCTCCTTTGAGGCCTATATTCCCAATTACCTCGAAGCCCGCGACCGCGTGGTCAACGAATTCACCACCCTGATCCAGACCACTGCCGGTCTGAACATGGATGATGAGATCGCCAAACTCAAATCAGATTTGCAGATCATTTACGACAAGCAGAAATAGCTTTCAGGCAAAATACCGGCCCGTTCCACGGGGACGGGCCGGCCCTTTCATCTAATTGTCTCCATTCAAGGAAGGAAACCTCATGGCCATCGGTGAATTGCTCAACCGCGAGAATTCGCGCGAAAAAACAGTACACCTGCATAAACTGACCCCGCTAGCCAAACGCGAAGCGCTGACAGGCTATGCCTTCATTTCTCCCTGGATCGTCGGCTTTCTGATCTTCACCCTGCTGCCCATGCTGGCCTCGCTGGTCTTTTCACTGACCAACATCCAGCTCACCATGGATGGGCCGCTCCAATGG
The DNA here is from genome assembly GCA_012797695.1 of Anaerolineaceae bacterium. Taxonomy (GTDB): domain Bacteria; phylum Chloroflexota; class Anaerolineae; order Anaerolineales; family Anaerolineaceae; genus UBA6107. Next base: position 1,463 of record JAAZOQ010000380.1, read on the forward strand.
AATCATTTTCAAAATTATCTTGAATTATTCAAAGATCCCCAGATCGGTTCTTCTCTGCTCGTCGTGCTCAAATATGGAGCCATTGCCCTGCCGGTCAGCGTGCTTATTCCGCTGTTGCTGGCTATTCTCATGAACAGCCGCTACCTCAAAGCTCAGGCCGTGTTCCGCTCGCTGTTCTACCTGCCCTACATCATCCCCTTTGTGGCTGCTGTCTTCATCTGGGGCGGCATGCTCAACGCCGAATCGGGCTGGATCAACGAAACGCTGCGCTGGCTGGGCGTGAAGAGCCCGCCCAACTGGGTCGATTCCGTGCAGTGGGTGTACCCGGCCTACGTCATTCTGGGCATTTGGGGCATCGGCAACGGGATGCTGATCTACCTGGCCAGCCTGCAGAACGTGCCCACGGAGCTTTACGATGCCGCCAAGGTGGATGGCGCCAACTGGTTCTCGACGCTGCTCAACGTCACCTTCCCGATGATCTCGCCGGTCATCTTCTACACCCTGGTGCTGGCCATCGTGGACCTCTTCCAGTACTTCCAGATTCCGCTGGTGCTGAAGAATGGCACCGGTGAACCGGGGGGAGCCACCATGTTCTACAACCTCTATCTGTACAAGACCTTCTTCGTCTTTCAGAATATGGCCTACGGCTCCGCTATGGCCTGGCTGCTCTTCGTGATTATTCTGGCCGTCACCCTGGTGCTGTTCAAGACCGCCAAATACTGGGTGTACTACGCCGGCGACAATTCCCGCTAAGGAGAGACTCATGACCACGATTTCGACTTCCCTCCCCACCTCTCACCCCGCTGCCGTGCCGCGCCGACGCCGTACCTTCTGGAAAGTTCTCGGCGTGACCGGCCTCAGCCTGGTACTGCTGATTCTATTCCTCTCGCCCTTCCTGTTCATGATCTTTACCTCGCTCAAATCGGAAAGCCAGATGGCCACCTCCAACGCTCCCATCTGGCCGGCCAGCCAGGCAACCTTCACCTACAACGGCGAGGAACTGAAACTCTATTACGTGCCCCTGCCCGACGGCACCACCCGCGAACTGGCCATGTTCAAGCCCGGGCGCGCGCAGAGTATCTTCGTCGACCCAGCCGACCCCAACGGGGCCAAGATCACCTGGGAAGGTTCCTGGCGCACCCTCAAACAGCCCTGGCAATGGGCGCCGCGCTGGCAGAATTTCGCCGACGTCTGGCAATTGATCGAATTTCCACGCCTGCTGGGCAACACCCTCTTTCTGGCCATCATGACCGAGATCGGTACCCTGCTCTCGTGCACGCTGGTGGCCTTTGGCTTCGCCCGCTTCCGCTTCCCCGGGCGCGGATTCCTCTTCACCCTGCTCATCTCGACCATTTTCCTGCCCTCTGCGGTGACGACCATCCCGACCTACACCTTCTTCCTGAAGATCGGCTGGGTAGGCACTTACCTGCCGCTCATCGTCCCGGCCTTCTTTGCCAACGCCTACGACGTCTTCTTGCTGCGCCAGTTCTTCATGACCATCCCGCGCGAAGTGGATGAA
>JAAZOQ010000381.1 GCA_012797695.1 Anaerolineaceae bacterium
ACGGCAAACGGCTTGCCCGCCAGAGAAGGATCCTTTAGCTCTTCACAGGCACAAAAGAAGGCATCCAGATCCAAATGAAGTATCTTACGCACGCCCATCGACACCTCCAGTTTCACGGCCCAACCGCGGCCAGCCCTTCCACGCCCAGCTTCGTGACCTCTTTATCCACAATCCACTTTTATTGATCGATCTCTCCCACACTCAATCCGATTAAAGTTCACACCTAGAGAGAATCACAGGAAAGATTCTTACCAAGACTAAACCAACTCCAAGCACAACCCACTACAGTATGACATTATTTTGATTCCTGCTACAAATGAGTTGTTATTTTTTTACGATAGAATTTTAGTTCTATATCAATTATACCCCCATTGTTAACGTCGGTGAAGAAAAAAAGAGAGCCAGGGATTCTGGCTCTCTCGGCTAAACCGGTAAGTTATTTGGACATGGCTGATTTCAGCCCAGAGATAGTGGGAATGGCCGTAGGATCGGTCTCATAGGCCATGGCCAGGTAATAAGAAACATAATCACCGAACTGGACAGCCCGCCACAACTGCTCAAGATGAGTCTGGCCCGTGGCCATGAAACTATCCGTGCTGATGCCCTCGTTCATCATGATCTGCTGGGTCAGCTCAAAGCGGAGCTGATTACGGGGCAAATCAGACGTGGAGCGAATAAAGAAAGAGACGGCCTTCTGCAGCATCTCTTCGGGGAAAGAAATGCCCGCCAGAGTATTGTGGTCCGATTCGGGCAAAGCCTCAAAGGCAGCAACAGCTTTGGCAACCTCATTGATCTGGCACTTCCAGCGTCGCGCCACCGGGGCCATGTGACCCGCGGCAAAGAAAGTCGGGTAACGACCAACCAGCTGCCCGGCAGTGCGCTTGGCCGGGTTCTGGCTCAACGGACTTTCTGCGTGCAGCGATTGCCGCTGTTCCTTGAGAGCCGCTACCGTTTGAGCCACGGCGTCGTTGACATCCGAGATCAGGCCCAGACGATTGAACAGGGCCAACAGCAAACCATAAGAGAAGCCCACCGCCGCGCGCGGCTGCCCAGCGTGCTTGAAAGTCCAGGCCGGCAAACCGGCCTGTTTGGCCTTCTCGAGCAGCTTGCCGCCGGTAGAGATGGTCACGATCTGGCAATCGGACTGTACCGCCTGATCAAAAGCAGAAAGGGTCTCTTCAGTGTTGCCCGAATGAGAAGAAAGCACCGCCAACACCCCACGGCCCTTCGCCCAGGCCGGCAAACCATAATCACGCTGCACAAATACCGGCACCGGGCAAATATCAGCAAAGGTAGCCGCTACCAGATCAGCACCAATGGCCGACCCACCCATCCCGGCTACCACCACAGAATCAATCTTGCTCATTTTCGGCAGATCAAGGGAAAGGCCCAATTTCCAGGCTTCTTCCAACTGTTCCGGCAAATGATCGATCTGAGCCAACATATCATCAGGATCGATCTTGGCAAACGCTGTGTAATCATCCAAGTTCATTTTTCTTCCAATCTACATAAGAAATAAAATACGAAAATCAGGCAATGAGAGTTTTCTCATTGCCTGAAGGCAAAACCAGCCTCAATTACTTGATCTTCTTGACCAGAGCGACGAACTCGTCCCACTCTTCCTGGAAGAAGTGTACCGTCACATTGTTCAGCTCAAGATGATAGGTCTTCTCCCCATCCGGCTCATCGGCAGTCCAAACCGAATAGTTATCGGTTTCAGCAATTGTCTTCATTACCAGATCGCTTTCTTCAGCCATTTTTGTGCTCCTTTTTACCTCAAGTTATTCTTTCGTTTTTTTCATGCGAGCGGCTCTTCGCTTCAAGAACCAGCCGCTGATTCTTTTACTCAATTCTTGCCAGCGTTCACGCAAAGTATCTTTAATGGGAGGCGGCGGAACTGGCAAAGCCATATCCTCCCAGGGATCCAGGTCAGTCATTTTGCGGCTGATATAGTGCAGGAACAGCTTCAAAGAAGCCAGTACTGGAGCCGCCACCAATACCCCAATGAAACCGATCAACTTGGCACTCACGATCACCATGACCAATACCGCAGCCGGGTGCACTGAGAGAGCGCTGGACATAATGCGCGGACTGACAAAATTATCCATGATCACGTCCACCACGATCGCACTGCCCACAATGATCAGAGCATAAGGGAAAGGCAGCAGACCAAAAATCGTGGTCCCCTGAAAAAGCGCCACCAGACCGTAAGTCGTCCAGGCCACAAAAGGCCCCACGTAAGGCACAAAACGAGCCAGCCCGGCCAGCACGGCCAACGCCAGAAAGTAGCGCTCACCCAAAGCCGCCAGCAAAATGGCATAGATGAAATAGGTCAAGACAAAAATGACCAGTTGCCCACGCAGGAAGGCTCCCCAGATATTGGAAAGGTACACCTTCATCATCTCGAAATCGTACTCATAACGCGGGATGGTGAACTTGATCAGATTGGAACGGGTACCGCGCGATTCAACGGAAAAGAAATAAGAAACCAGGAGGGTAAATGCCGTCCAGGTAATGGTGCTGACTGCCCCAGATGCAATATTTCCCAAAAGTGTACCAATTGAAGAAAGGGCTGGGGAAAGAATTCCCTGTAAATCCGTCCAAAGCTGAGTCGCGGAGAGGTTAGAGAGATTGATCCTGAAGGGCCCGATCATCCAGGCCTGGCTGGTCAGGTCAGCAATCGTCTTTGGCAGATCCGTGACCAGCTTCTGCAAAAATGTCACGAGATTCTGTAATGGTTCGACCAGTGAAATGCCGCCCCAGGTTAACAAGCCGATCAAAATCAAGAAAATCAGCAAATAAAGGATTGTGGCGGCCGCGCGCCAGGGTAGATGAACTTTCTTGTGCAAAAATCCGGCCACCGGATAAAGCAGGTAAGCTAAAATGATGGCAAAGAGAAGCGGCCCCAAAATAAACTGAAACTTCCATATCAAAAAGCCAACCAGCACGACCAGGACCAGGGCAACGATCAGCTTGGTTGTGTTATTCCATTGCGGAATGGCTTCTTTGGGCTGTGAATCCATATTTCTTCGACTCCCGAATCAACGAGTAAATTATACGGTATATTGCTTTAATCTGAGAGACCGGCTTTCACGCCGGTCTCTGGTGGATCATAAGCACGTGCCTGCTTGAAGGGCGTTGAAAAGTCCGGGGAACAAAGCGCAGTAACTGTTCGTCAAATCCACGATGATCCAGGGGATGATGCAAAAGACCAGGATCACGGCCAGGATGATGAGCAAGACCACCAGCCCCTTCGATTTCTTTTTAGGAGCAGGCATCGAGGTCATCGGAGGCGGTGGGGTCATGGAAGCACCCACTGGCGGCGTCGCTGGCTGCGACGGCGGAGCATAAGTCGGCGGTACCGCGGAGGGCGGCGTGACCGGCTGAGCCGGGGGCACAGCGACGGCTGGTTCGGGGCGAATGCGCGACACCACCACTGTAGCCGAGGGGTCTGATTCTTCGACCAGATAGTCGAGACTGACCCGTTCACCGATGGTGATCTCGGTACCAGGTACCAACAAAGTCGGCGCGGTGATCCGCTGGCCTAAAATGAACGATCCATTGGTAGAGCCCAAATCTTCATACACATACCCTTCCCCCTGACGAGAAAGGCGGGCATGACGGCGGGACACCTCAGAATCATCAACGACAATATCGTTATTGACATCGCGGCCTAAAAAGAGAACATCCTTCTCGAGGGAAAACTCACGATCTCCCGTCGGGCCATTCTTGAAAATTAATTTGTATGATTTCGCCATGTGCATCTCCTCATTTATCAGTTTAAGTTTAACAAGGGGGGAAATGAAAGTCAATCCAAAGAACAAAGTCTTTTAATCAAAAAACCCCTGAAACGAGGTCAGGGGTAATGAGCAAAAAAGTCCCCGCCGTGCCGTGTGCTGCGTAGTTTTGAACCTGCAAAATGCAGGGTGGGATTGTTTGCAGTCATTCTGCCTTGGCCAAAGCCTATCGCATCATTCCTGGCAGGAGCAATCCCGTTTTTTGGGTGTTGGCTCAAAACCGGTGATGCAGCATCACGCACACAGCAGGGTATCTTTCTTATACCATGTTTAAACCAAAATGTGTAGAGCACTTTCATCCTCTAGAAAGCATGATTCAGTCGTTTATCAGGAAGGCAATAAAAATCTCACTGCGCGGATAATTCCACCAACCAGGCATTTTCAAGCTGGTTCAGTTGTAAGCCGTATACCCCATAAAAATCTGGCGGATCAACCACTCTTGAGTTATTTACAAACTCTGGCTGTGGGATATCAAACAAAACAGCCAATTTATCCATCCCATAAGTACGGATCAAATAATCCGTAAACGAAGCAAATTCTGTAAGCAAGATATCGCGGTTTTGAATACAATCCTCTGACTGAGCATAAGCTTTCTCCATCTCCAGATTCTGAACAAGGGGCAAATAGGAACCCTCACGCAAAAATCGTCGTACCGCATCGTCAAGTGATTCATTTTTCCAGCTTTGCCAGTAATCTTTCGCCACCCAGGTAGCCATCCCCTCATTCAAAGCAACACTGGATAGCTCTGGATACTTCTGAGCAATCAAGACATGCCCCAACTCATGAGCCAATGTGGCCATTATTTGTTTCTGACTGGTATCACGATCAGCATAAATCAAGATCAATGGCAGATTTTCATGATAGGTCGTACCACGGGCAGCGCATTTCTCAGTTTTAACTGGGGAAAATAAAAGTATCACCTTGCCTGTAAGAGCTGAATTGATTCGAGAGCTATCCTCTGCGTATACCTGTTCGGCATCTACCATCCAGGTCGCGGCATCCACCGGAAGATAATTCTCCTGAACATAAAGCTCAAAATGCTCACTGGTCAGTTCCTTGTGGCTGGTCGCGAGAAGTTCTGCGTAACTATCCCGGCTGTTTCGCGGGGCAAATACCTGCTGCAAAATTTTTTGCAAAGTAGAAGTTTGAGCATAAGTCCTTTGCGGAATCAGGTAAGGAGTTGGGGTAGAAGAAAACGAAACAGAGAACTGAGCAGCAGGCATTTTTTCATGAACGGTCAGTGAAAAGATTTCCAGACTGATTCCGAAGGTCAACACAACGAACAGCGGAACGATCAATTGCTTTCTTTTCATACCAGTTGCATCCCCATTTATTTAAGTTTACCTTTTTTTGAGGCAGAATCAAAGAAACCGCCCGACTCTCTGTCTTTGGATTAACAAAGGTGATATAAAATAAAGCCATGCCTGAAAGCAAGCGTCTGTTCATTGCCATCGAAATTCCAGCTTCCGTGCAGCAAAATATTGGGGTCCTCAGCGCCGCCCTGCGCAAGGCGGATGATTATGGATTGAGCTGGGTCAAAGCCAGCAACATCCATCTGACGCTGAAATTTCTGGGGGAGACCCCGGTCAGTACCCTGGAAAAAATTGAGGTGGGGATGGCCAACGCCGCGGCCAATAGTTCCCCATTCGAGATCACACTGAGCGGATGCGGCTGCTTCCCCTCCCCAGCCCGACCGCGGGTGTTGTGGCTGGGAATGCAGGCAGACGCGCGTCTCGGCCAATTGCAGCGCGGTGTAGACGAGGCCCTGGTCGATGCTGGATTTGCCCGCGAAAAGAAACCCTTCTCCGCGCATCTGACTCTGGCGCGCGTGCCCGATACCTGCCCGACCACTACCAGCCAAAAAATCTATACGCAGCTTGTCACTCTGGACACCCGCCACCTGGGGAGCTTCACGGCCACTGAGATCACGCTATTCCAGTCAGTGCTCAGCCGGTTCGGGGCGCAATATACTCCACTGTATCGCTGCCGGCTGGGAAAATAGAAGCGAAATATGTTAAAATCAGTGAAAAATAATTTGAGGTGAACTCTGGACGCTCTAGAAAAAGCACACGCAATCGTGTCAGTATTGGAAGACAAAAAAGCCGAAAAGATCCTCCTGCTCGACATTCACGAAGTTTCTGGTTTTACTGATTATTTCATCCTCTGCAACGGTACCAGCGACCGCATGCTCTACGCGCTGGCAATGGCAGTAAAGGATTACGTCAAGCAAGAATTTCACCACACCGTCGACATCGAAGGTGATGCGCGCGACGGCTGGCTGGTGGTCGATCTGGGTGATACCGTTGTGCACCTGTTCAGCCCGGAATTGCGAGATTATTACAAGCTCGAACAATTGTGGGATAAAGGCAAGAAACTGCTGAGCCTGCAATAAAAAGTGAATCCGCTCCTGATATCAGGAGCGGATTTTTTTACTTGAGATTGGCCAGCACTTCCTGGCTGTGACTGGCCGGCTTAACGTCGGCGTACACTTTGGTAATCTTCCCTGCGGGGTCAATCAAATACGAAGTGCGGAAGATGCCATCGTATTCGCGCCCCATCATCTTCTTGCGACCCCATACACCATACTTTTCGCAGATCGCGTGATCGACGTCGGCCAACAAACTGAATGGTAAATGGTACTTGGCCTTGAACTTGGCATGAGAAGACATGGTATCCGCGCTGATACCGAGGATCACCACCCCGGCCTTTTCGTATTCCGCATAATCATCGCGGAAGTTACAGGCCTCAGTAGTACAGCCTGGGGTATCATCTTTGGGATAGAAATACAGAAGCACGTTCTTCCCTTTGTAATCGGATAAGCGATGAATCTTCCCCGTCTCATCCGACAGAGCAAACTCAGGAGCAACCTCATTTTCTTTGAGCAGCATATTTATTCCTCCTAATAATATCCAATTATACCAATTTGGTACACAAAAAGCCAATTTCGCTGCCCGCATAGCATAAGCTTCTGGAGGAAAGAGCCCCAGCCCCATCAATTCTGATAAGGCAAGAGGGCAATAAAATCATTGAGGGAATACTCCTGACGCACTTCCATGCGCACCAGGTAATACAGATCATCCAAATTGTGTTGATAAGAAGTGCCCAACCCTACCGCGTTGGAATAACCCGCCTTCGAGGTATAGGTCACCACCTTGGAATCAATGACTCCAAAGGGATAAGCCAGCGATTTTATCGGCACATTGAATTGCTGGTTCAATTTGAGCAGCGAATCGCGAACCTCATACTGCAAATTACCCTCATTCTGAGTTAAATCGACGTGGCTCATGGAATGACTGCCAATTTCCCAACCGGCTGTAATCAACTGATTGATCTCATCAGTCGAGTCGAACCCTTCCGCGCCAATCCAGCGGACGATGATGTATGCCGTGCCCACGTAACCATACTGCTGCATGATAGGCAGTGCATTCTTGACCACGTCTTCATCCCCATCATCGAAGGTGATCACCACCGAGCGTTCCGGAATCGTACCACCGTAAATAATGGTATCCGCCAGTTGAGAAATGGTAATGGTCTGATAGTGGTGATCATACAGCCACTGCATCTGTTCCGAAAAGACCGCTGGAGTCACAAAATAGCGGTTACCGGTGGTATCCTCCGCAATGTGATGATACAGCAAAATGGGTACCTTCACCGTCTGTCCGGGTGATACCGTAATCATGACAGGAGCAGGGGTCGCCGTGGGGGCAGGGGTCTCCGTCGGAGCCGGCGTGGCAGTGGGCGGAATGGGAGTAGGCGTAGGAGGTAAAGTCGGCGTAGGCGTTTCTGTCGCCGGCTTAAGCAAATTCCAGCCGGAAGAACTGCCGGTCTGCCCGGCAGCGCACGCAGTCAAACCAAAAATCAAAAATACCCATAAAAACGTCAAAAAAAGGCTTCTTTTCATTTGACCCCATTCAATTAGAAAATCAAAACATCCACCATTTCACCGGCCATTTTACCAGTCGCATCTGGCTCGATATGCAGCAGCCCAGCGGCGTCAGCAAGTTGAAAAATCAAATTGCTCTTGAAAAAGATCGGCTCCGCCAGCCATTCCGCGCCCCGCGGTACAAGGCGGACCGGCAGCCACTCTTCTTTACCCACCTGAGAAGGTAAATTCACCGTCAAACGCGCCTGGAGCATGGGCCGCGGCGCCGGGTTGATCTCACCAAGCATCCAGGCAACCAGGGGCTTGAGGAAAAGCTCGGCGATCACCAACGCGCTCATAGGATTACCGGGCATACCGATGACCGGTTTGCCATTACACACCGCTAGAATGGTCGGCTTTCCTGGACGAATGTTGATGCCATGCACCAGCACGCCGGGTTGGCCCAATTCATGAATCAATTCGGCAGTGATATCACGGCTGCTGACCGAGGAGCCTGCGGTGATCAAGACCGCGTCAGATTGTTGATATGCCAGACGGATGGACTGGCGTAATTGTTCCCGATTATCAGGAACAATCGGATAAAACTGGTAACGCCCCCCGGCAGCTTCAACCACAGCCGCCAGCGATTCGCTGTTAATATCCCGCACCTGGCCTATGGAGGGAATAGCCGTTGGGGGAACAACCTCGTCACCACTGGAAAGAATGCCGAAAAGAGGCTTTTGAACCACAGATACCTGCGTCACCCCCAAACTGAACAATCCGCCGACCTCCGCCGAACGAATCCGTTTGCCGGCAGGGATGACCACTTTTCCGGGCTTAACATCTTCACCTTTGAAGATCACGTTCTCCCCGGAAGTCACTGGGGTAAATACTTCCAGAACCAATGATGATAGGGCACGACAGTTTTCCAAAGCCACCACGGCATCCACCCCCTGGGCGAGCATGCCGCCAGTATGGATCAAAGCCGCCTCGCCGGGATGCAGTACCAACGCAGGCTCCGCGCCCATTGGCAACTCCCCAACAATCTTGAGACGAAGGGGCAGGCTTTCAGACGCGCCAAAGGTATCTGCGGCCTGAACGGCATAGCCATCCATCGCGCTGCGGGAGAAGGCTGGCAGATATTCCTGAGCCACCACTGACTCCGCGGTCACCCGTCCCAGCGCGGATAGAGAAGGAATCCACTCAGCGCCAGGATGAACCTCTCCCAACGCCTGATAAAAAACAGCACGAGCTTCATTTACAGATTTGAGTTTGAGAAATTCGGGCATAGGTCAATGAATCCATAGTGTCATAGTCGTGAGATAAGCCATCACCGCAAAAGTGCTGACAGCATTCAAGCGCAGCATCCACCAGTTGGGTTTTGCCCCCTCGGCAATCCGCAGCATTTGCGCCACCTGCAGCAAACCAAAGGGTAAAGACAGCAAAATGGGCCAGGAAACGATCCAGGGGACGCGGATGAGAGTAAAAGCCCCGATGAGCACATAGGCCACCAAAATCGACAGATTATGCAGCGTCATCACCTGCTGCCATCCCATGCGGGTAATCATGCTGCCAGTGGCATGACGGGTGTCAAAAGAAAAATATTCGAGAGACAAAGCCGCGCTCATGGCCAGGTAACAAAAAGTCAACGGAAAGGTCATCATGCCAACCAAAGCATGAAAAGAATCCGCCTGGAAAAGATAGGCAATGGAAGGAATCAAATTACTGATGAGTAAAGCGGTGATGAGTTCCCCATAACCGCGTTTTTCGAGACGCAGAGGCGGAATAACATCCACATAAACCAGCAGAAGAGCTGCCCCGAGCGCCAGAATTTCGGGCAGGTTGACCTCTTTCTCGACAATCAACAAAGTGGTAACCCCTGCACCAAGCACCAGAGCTACCAGACCAATCTCGAGGAGCAAATAACGCGGGATCGACTGCAGGGGAATAAACGCTGGTTCCTCGCCGCGAATTTCAGCAGAAAGACTGGCCCCGCGAATCTCTTCAGGAGAAAAGAAATAAGCCGATAGAAAATGTTTGGCAATCAGCAGCATGAAAACCAGGAAGAGGCCCGACCAGGCCACCGGCCAGTGAATGACCTTGCCCAGATAATCAGCAATGCCCAGCCCAAGCGCGTAGGTCAGGAAAGCCCCGATCAGGGTGAAGGGTTGAGCCACACGCAGCAACAAAACAGTCAGGGATTCTTTCTTTTCCATGCGATTCCTTTACGAATTCAACAGGCCAGTTTACGGCGTGGGTGTAGGCGTAGTCAGTGGAGCGGACGGTGTCAGCGTTGGCGTCACCGTGGCAGTACCTTCAGCCGCTGCCCCTCCAGAGATGGTAAAAGTGCCAGATGACTTCCAGGTGGAGCCGACAAAGATCTGTACCTCGTAATTGCCCGGCAGACACTCACCGGTGGTGCAATCCCAATCTGTGTAACCAGCGCCACCCGAGGAGTAAGTCCAGGCCTTAGTCTCCATGTGGACTACCTGACCGTCGCGCAGCCAGACCGCGGACCACTGTACGCCCAGAGACATCTGGTCATAGGTAAAACCGCCATAGAGGTGAGCCACCGTCGAGGGGAAGCTGGTTTCATCATCCACCACCACGGAATCTTTGCTAAGCTGTGAAGCAAACTGCACCCGGCTAAAAATAGCGCTGGTATCGGGCCCCACCGGGGTCTGTATCGTGGCCTGAGCCACTTCGGGCAAGGAAGGGGTCAACGTATATTGCAGGGTGGGCGTGATCGTAGGGGTCAATGTATCTTTGAGAGTGGGGGTGATCGTCGGCGTCAACGTGATCGTCGGAGTGCTAGTCACCGTTGGAGAAGGCGGAAAATAGCGGTAAGCCACCGGTTCGCCAAATTTGCCGATGATGAGGGCTACAATCCCGAGGGCCAGAGCCAGCAGCACCAGACGCCAGCCATGAACGACCAGATCGCGGCGCTTGCGAAAGAACTCGAGGTGCAGCCCCAGGCGGATTGAGCGGTAAGCCAAGATCAGACTGGCAATCAAACCCAGAATGAGAAAAGCAATGAGAACTTTTACGGTTGTGGCAATATCAATATTCATAGCTACTTCTTGTCTGCAATTATAGCATGGCAGAAATTGACATGTTTTGTCCGATTAAGGGACGATCAGGCGCCGATTTCCTGACGGGTCTCGACGTTGCGGTTGCGGCGCAAAACATTTAAGATCCGCGGCAAAATTTGCTGGTAAAGAGTGTACCCCAGGGGACGAATTACCAGATCCCAGGCACCGCAGGTGCGCAATACCTCTGCGCCCAGGCCTTCCTTAAAACGAAAAACGCCAAACATGGAATCAGATTCGTCGAAAACATCGGGAGCGCCCCAAAGATCGTAACGTTCACAACCCTGAGCGCGGGCAGCACGCATGGCCTCCCACTGAAGCAGATTATTGGGCATTTTCTCGCGGTGCAGCCCGGTGGACATGCCGTAAAGATACCAGGCCGTCTTCTGAAAGTGAAAGAGCATCAAGCCGGCAATCTTCTGGCCGTCAAATTCCGCTACCAGTGGGGTTAACATCCCCGCGGCGGAAAAACGCTGCCAGACAGATAAATAATACTCCTCGGCACGGATCACAAAGTGATCTCGAACCGAAGTCTCGGCATACATGCGATAAAGCTCAGGGAATTCTTCCGGGCGAGCAGTCCGCACCGCCACCCCAGAACGCTGCGCCAGACGCAGGTTGTAGCGCGACTTCTGCTTCATGCGCGCCAGCCATTCTTCTTCCGAACCGGCCAATGAGAGCAGCGCGGTGTTTTTGAATTGCACCTGGCTGCGGGAATACTGCCAGCCTTCTTCTTGCCACTCGGCCAGCGCTTGCTGCCCGACTGGATCTTCCCATGCGTCTGCTCGCCCCGGCACCCCCGTCCCCCGGCGCAATTCCGGATCAATCTTGAGAAAAAGCAAACGCAGCTGCCGCGCCAGACGGGCCAGATCTGCCATCACCGTATGACGCAGATCAGCGTCACTCCAGTCGAGCATCGGGCCACGCGGAATATAGCCCACGGCAATGCGCGGCCCCACTTTCAGAGGAGCCACGGAACGCACCAGCAATAAAGCTGCTGCCTCCGGCCGGGCAGAAGCGTCTTTCCAGACACAGGGATAAGCCTGCCAGCCCACCTCAGCCTTGATCTCAGCCCATTCTTTGGTCTGAAGCAAATGGCAGCCGGGAAGTTCACGGATCAACTCGTCCCAGGCAGCATCGAGAGGCAGAATCTCAAACATGTTCTTGCTCCGCCAACCAATCAGCCACGCAAGCTGTGCCACTCATCCCCGCCAGGGGCAGCTCCGACAACTCCGCCGGAGAGAAAAAGCGCACCGCTGTAGTTTCGGGGGAAGGCTGCATCTCGCCAGATTCGATCTGGGCATCGAAGATCACCACCACCCCATTCCCACGCGGATCATCGGAATAAAAATAAACGCCGGCCAAATTCCCAGGCACGACGCGCAAGCCGGATTCTTCGAAAGTCTCACGCTGCGCCGTCTGCATCGGGGTCTCGTCCACTTCGGCATAGCCGGAGGGGAAATGCCAGCAGCCGGCAAAGGGCGGATTCTTGCGTTGTACCAGAAACAGTTTGCCCTGCTGTTGGATGCGGCAGCCAGCGCTCATCTTTAGCTGCTCATAATGAATCCAGCCGCAGCGCGGACACACCTCACGCAGCCGATTCTCGATCAAACCAGGCTGCAATGCGGTACCACATTGAAAGCAGTAATGAGCCACGTTCACTCCTCCTGCCGACCACGAAGTTTCATGATGCGAAGGTAAATCTGGTAAATCGAGGGAGAGTAAATACGATCCCAGGCGCCCACCGAACGCAGCACCTGGCCGCCAAAGCCGCGCTTGAAGCGATAGACCCCCCACAAGCCGTCGTGGCTGGTCTTGCCGGTGAAATTCTCCTCGAGAGCTTCTTCATCCAGATCGGGGACGCCCCACAGATCATAAGCTGTGCAGCCTTTTTGCCGCGCCCAGCGGATGGCCTCCCACTGGAGCAAATAAGTCGGCATGCGATTGCGTTCTTCATCCGTGGAGGCACCGTACATGTACCAGGCCGTCTTCCCTTGAGCAAAGACCATGATGCCTGCCACAGGTCGGCCTTCATATTCTGCAAAGAGCAGATCACAGCGGCCCGAAGAGTGAAACAGATCGAAAGCCTTCTGATAGTAAGATTGGGCATGCACACCGATGCCATCACGTTTTCCAGTAATGAGCATCATGCGCTGGAAAGCCGCAATATCCGCCGAGAGATGTACCTGAATACCTTTTTTCTCGGCCAGGTGCACGTTGTAGCGTGTCTTTTGCTTCATCGAAGCCAGAATCTGTTCTTCGGTGCCCTCGATGGGGACAAAAATGGTACGGCGTGGTTGGATCGGGTGAGAATGCTTCCAGCCCTTGCCCTCAAAGAAAGAGAGCGCTTCTTTGCCTTCCCAATGATCTGGCTCGACCTTGAGGAAAATCGCTTTGTGTTCGCGGCAGACAGCATCGATCTCTGGCAGCAATTCTGCCCAGTTTGTTCCCAACGGGCCCTTGGGGATGTAGCCCAAAGTAAAACCGCCCGGCAAAGAGCGGAATAAAATCTGTGCCCCGCAGGAAGCAGCGACCAGGCGCACCGGCTGCCAGCCAAAAGCGCTCTTCAGCTCCCCCCATTCAGCGGTCTGTAATAAATGAGTTTCAGGATGTTGGGCGGTAAATTGCGCCCATTCTGCAGCATTTGTTATCATGATTGGTCGATTGAAGTCAATTCCGGCGGAGGAGTAGCTGCCACCGCTGAACCCGGGATGGTGGCATCCACCATCGCCACGATGTCGTCATTGCGGCCATCCGCCGCCAACTGGAGCAAATGGTCAATGACCTTCTGCAGCTCTTCGCCATGCAAATTCGATTTGTCATCAAACTGGAAGATATCAGGGTGTTCTGTGGGGGCGAATTTATCGCCCTCTTCCCAGAGATCCTCGCTCAATTTTTCACCCGGACGAATGCCCGTAAAAACGATCTCAATATCTTTGTAAGGTTCGAGACCCGAAAGACGGATCAGGTCTTCGGCCAGGTCAACAATGCGTACCTGCTGGCCCATGTTCAGCACAAAAGTCTCTCCGCCCTTGCTCATCCCGGCAGCCTGCAAGACCAGGTAAACTGCCTCTGGAATGGTCATAAAGTAGCGTTCCATGTCAGGATGGGTGATCGTCACCGGTCCCCCGCGAGCGATCTGACGCTTAAAAAGCGGCACCACACTGCCGCGGCTGCCGAGCACATTGCCGAAACGAACCACACAATAAGCATTACCTGTGCGGCGGGCAGCGTCGAGCACAACCATTTCAGCAAAACGTTTGGAGGCGCCCATTACATTAGCCGGGCGAATGGCTTTATCGGTCGAGATCATCACCAGACGTTTGACCTCGAAGCCCTCGCAGACCCGCACCACATTGCGCGTGCCCATAACATTATTATTAATAGCTTCATCGATGTTCTTTTCCATCAGGGGCACGTGTTTGTGTGCTGCCGCGTGGAAAACCACTTCGGGGTGATATTTGTTGAATACCTCCACCAAACGCGGATAATCGCGAATATCCGCAATCACCGGGAACACCGGCAGCGTGGGGAATTGTTCCTGAATCTCGAGCAGCGCTTCAAAAATGCTGTTTTCTCCATGCCCCAGCATGATTAACCCAGAAGGAGACCAGCGGGCAATCTGACGACACATTTCGCGGCCAATGGAACCGCCGGCTCCCGTCACCAGCACCAGCTTTTCGCTGATCACCGAACCCACCAGTTCGCTCTTCACGTTGCTGGGGGGGCGACGCAGCAAGTCGGCAATATCCACCTCGCGCAGCCGGCTGACATTGACCTTGCCGCCGATCAGTTCATAGATCCCCGGCATGGTACGAAAAGGAATCCCGCGCTGACGGCACGAATCCGCCACCAGACGGATCACCTTCCCGCCGGCACTGGGAATGGCAATGATGACCTCGTCGACCTTCTTCGCATCGATCACCCGGGTAATGTCGGCCAGAGTCCCTACCACCGGGACGCCAAAAATTTGCTGGCCCAGCTTCACCCGATTATCATCCAGGAAACCCACCGGCATCAAATTCAGTTCAGGGTTCTTCTGCAGTTCCTTCACTACCAGCACCCCGGCATCCCCGGCACCGATGATGAGAGTGCGTTTGCTGGCTTTCTTTTGCAGATTGCTCATCGAATTGCTGCTCTCTGCAATCAGGCGGATCATAAAACGCACCCCACCCACTAGGAAGAGCGTGAACAGCCAGTCGATGACGAGAATTCCACGCGACAGGCCGTTGAAAACTTTGGCGGCGCCCAAAATCACCATGACCGTCGAAACCAGCACGGAACTGGCGGTCACGGCAAAGAAGACCAGCTTCAGCTCCTGAACACTGGCATAGGACCACATCCGCCGATACAGACCAAAGAAATAAAACGTCAGCGGTTTCAGGATGAGGGCTACGCCGATCATCCAGTAAGCCATGGGCAGGTAGTAGAAGAAAACCTCACCCAGTTCAAAGCGCACCGCAAACGCGCCGAAAACGGAGGCAACGATCACCAGAAGGTCAAACAGCAAAATATAGCGGTTACGAAAAGTTACCTTCGCTTTCATCTTATAGTCCTTTAAACCCGATCACCGACCCCACCGTGCGGATAATGATCGAAAGATCGAGCATGAGGTTACGATGCTTGATATAGTAGAGGTCATATTCCAGCTTCACAGCGGTATCTTCCACCGTGGAGGCATAACGCTGGTTGATCTGAGCCCAGCCCGTCAGACCGGGGCGCACAAAGAAACGGCCACGATAAAACGGAAGCTGTTTCTGAAATTGATTGACCAGTTCCACCTGCTCGGAACGAGGGCCGACCAGACTCATTTCCCCTTTAAAAATGTTGATCACCTGGGGTAGTTCATCGAGATGACTGCGGCGCAGCCATTTGCCCCAGCGAGTGATGCGCATGTCATTGACGATGGCCATCCGTGCCACACCATCTTTTTCGGCATCCTGCACCATTGTACGGAATTTGAGAATATTATAGGGAACCCCATTTTTGCCCACCCGCGGCTGCGAATAAAAAATGGGCCGGCCGCTATCGAGCAAAATTGCCAGCGAAATGAAGGGGAACAAAACCAGCAGGAACGCTCCCCCAATCAGACTGCCCAGAATATCGAAAGCACGTTTGGCCGTTTCATAAAACGAGGAAACGTGCAATTGATCGATGAAAGAACGCAAAATCCAATCGGATTGGAGCAAAAAGATGGGCACCCGGCCAAAGATATCTTCATATTCCACCGGCAGGGAAGTAACCTCAGTCCCCTGCTCTTCGGCCAAAAGAATATTGCGGAACAATTCCGCATTCAACTCGCCCGAAATAGCAAAAATGATATCAGAAATGCCGTGCTTGGCGATCAGTTCCATCAAGTCATCGCCGTTGCCGAGCACGGGAAAGCCCTCGATGGTTTGTCCCTGCTTGAAGGGATCATCATCGATGTAACCTTCGATAATGAACGGCATGGGATTGATCTCGCGGAGCATGTGCACCAGCGTCGAGCCTGCCTTCCCCGCACCGATCACCAGCACCTTGCGCAAGAAAACCGGCGCAGTAAAGATCTGGATGTACAAAAAGCGCCAGACGATCATCAAAACAGTCGCCAGGCCCAAAAAGACCGCAACACCACGCCGCGGCAAAGAGTTGGGTTCAGACAGAAAGAAAATGACCAGATAAGCCAGCAGAAAGATCACGTCCGTCTGGGCAATCCCAGCCAGGGTATCCTTGCGGCGATTAGCCTTGCGAATGTCGTAGAGATCTACACTGATAATGACCCAGAAAATGGGCAGCAGATAAAACCAAAACGGAGCCCGTTCTCCCAAAAAGGCACTGGTGAAATCCAGCCAGTCTTTCTGAGCCCAGGAAAACAAAGCTAGAAATACCGAAAGATAGGTTACCAGCAAATCACCTATCAGTAAGACGATCTTGCGTTCACGAACGCGGATACGCCACTGGGTTTTCGAATTAATGCGTTCTACGCCCATCTATTCCTTTCGACCAGTTCCAGAAAGAATACTCCACCAGAAGCCACAACCCCAGCTTAAATGCATGGTCGTGATTGCCAGCGGAATTCCGATCAGCAGCAAGGGGGCTCGCTGCCTGATCGCTTCCTGAATCGAACCAGCCATCAGAATGAAAAGATACAAAAGAATCACTGCCAAAAAGAGCCAGGCCGCAGGATGCCAGAAGGCAGTCAATAATAATAACATCAAAAGTCCAAAAACAAAAAGGGGAGGCAAAGCCTGACGCCAGCGCAGGGTACGCGGATGCTGCAGCAGCATACGATATTTATAAAAGCCATAAGTGAAATACTGACGTGCCAGTGAGCCCAGATCGGGGCGGGAATAATAGGTTGAGCGGATGGTCGGATCGATCCAGATCTTGCCGCCGCTGGCACGCAGACGGGCGTTCAACTCGTAATCTTCATTGACGAGAAGACTTTCATCATAGTAACCGATCTTCTCAAAGATACTGCGCTCATACAGGCCAAAGGCCACCGTATCCGCGTAACAGGGCTCTTTGGCCCAGCGGTAACGGGCATCGCCCACCCCCAACGGATGGCGCACCGCCACCGCGATCGAACGTCCCATCCAGCTAGCACGGCTGGGAGCCACATCAATCACGCCGCCAATATCCTGGCCCCGGCCTTCATCAAAAGCACTCACGGAAAGCGCCACATAATTGGGCGCTGGCAAAGTATGAGCGTCCATGCGGACGATCAACTCGCCGCGAGCCGCACGGATGGCCAGATTGAGCGCTGCCGGGATGATCTTCTTGGGGTTATCGAGAATCCGAATCTCAGGCTGCACATGAGTCTGGGCAAAGCCGGTGATTTTTTCTCGGGTTTCATCCGTCGACAACCCATCCGCAAAGATCACTTCCAGATCCTGCAAGGGATAGGTTTGAGCAGCAATGGCCCGCAGCAAATCATCGATGCGGGCAGCTTCATTGTAGCAAGGGATAATCAGAGAAACACGTGGACTCATGGCGTTAACCAGCATTCTCTCTTTCTGGCTGAATTTTACCAGAGGCAGAGAGAATCTTACGCAGAAAGATTAATGCGTTATTGCCACCGCTTCGATCTCGACCTGCGCATTCTTAGGCAAAGCCGCCACCTGAATAGCAGAACGAGCCGGGTAAGGTTCGGTGAAATAGTGGGCATAAATGGCATTCATGGCGGCAAAGTCGCCCATATTCTGCAAGAAAACAGTGGTCTTGACCACCTGTTCCAGGCCAGAGTGAGCCGCTTCAAGGATCTTTTTCAGATTTTCGAGCGCCTGCCGTGTTTCAGCCTCAACCCCGCCCGCAACAATATTCCCCGTGGTCGGGTCCAAACCAATCTGACCGGCGGTGAACACAAATTCACCCGCCTGAACCCCTACAGAATAAGGGCCAATCGCACTGGGACCATTGGCAACGGTAACTGCCTGCTTTTTCATTTTTCAACCTCCGATATTATGCTGACTTCATTGTATGCTAAGGAAGAGAAAAGGTAAATATAAAAAATCAGCTCCTCACTTTCGAGGAGCTGATCTGAGAAGACTCAGTATTTCAGTTCTTCCGCTTTGCCACTGATACGCTTACGGAAGATCCAGTAAGACCAGATCGTGTACGCCAGCACGATGGGGACCATAATGGCCGCCACTGTTGCCATGACCTTTAAGGTGTATGGACTGGAAGCCGCATTGTAGATGGTCAGATTGAAAGCCGGATCGGTACTGGAGATCATCACGTTGGGGAACAACTGCCAGAAGATGGCCGCAGTAGTGACCAGAATTGCCGCAGCAGAGAAGGCAAATGCCCAACCCTGTTGCTTGCGCGCTGTCATGAAGCGAACAGCGGTCAGGAGCACCAGCGCCACGAGCAGCGCCAGCCCGGCATTGAGACCAAAGCCACTGAAGAGCGGGACAAAGCGATAGCTGGCTACAATAAAGAGCGCCATGACCACGAACTCGATCAGCCACAGAACATTAGTCGCTTTCTCTGCCTTCTTCAGGATCTCATCCGTCGTTCTCAGGGTCAGGAAGATGGCTCCATGCAGGATAAAACCGACCAGCCCCAGTACCCCTGCCAACAAAGCATAGGGATTCAGCAAATTCCAGAAGCCGCCGGTGTACTGCATGGCCGCATCGATGGGAACTCCTTTGACAATATTGGCAAAAGCAACCCCCCACAAAAGGGCTGGGATCAAAGAGCCAAAGAAAATCGCCCAATCCCAAAAAGCACGCCAGACCTTGTTCTCATCACGCGAGCGGAACTCGAAAGCTACACCGCGGAAGATCAAAGCCACCAGGATCAGAAACAGGGGCAGATAGAAACCACTGAACAGGGTAGCGTACCACTGTGGAAAAGCCGCAAAGGTAGCCCCTCCCGCCGTCAACAGCCAGACTTCGTTACCATCCCAATGCGGGCCAACAGTGTTGATGAGCACGCGGCGTTCTTTATCTGACTTTCCCAGGAAGGGCAGCAGAATCCCGACCCCCAGGTCGAAGCCTTCGGTGACAAAATAAACTGTGTATAAAACGCCAATCAAGATGAACCAGAGAATATTCAAATTCATGGCTGCCTCCTATGCTTTCGCCGTCGCTTCAACCGGAGCCAGGTCTTCAGAGCCCGCCCCCTTGACCGCGTATTTCTTCAAAAGGTAGATATCTGCCACCATCAATACACCGTAGATCAGGGTGAAGCCGATCAAACTGGTCAGCACCATGCCAGCGGAAAGATTCGTCGAAACCGCGTCCTGCGTCTTCAGCAAACCAAAGACTACCCAGGGCTGACGGCCCATTTCTGCCAAAAGCCAGCCAGTCGTATTGCTGATATAGGGCAGGAACAGGAAGAAGGGGAACCAGCTCAAGAATTTCATCTTTTCAACGGGTTTCTTACGCAGCAAATAAATGATGACGAGCAGCGCCACCAACAACATGAAAAAGCCGGCAAAAACCATGATGCGGAAGGAGAAATAGCTGAGGGTAATATTCGGAATGTAATTGCCCGGGCCATACTTCTGCTCATATTCCTGCTGAATATCGAGAATCCCCTGTACCGGGCCCTTGAAATCATCGTAAGCCAGGAAGGAAAGCACCTTGGGGATGCGGATAGAGACGACATCCTTTTGCTTCGCTTGATCGACCAGGGTAAAGAGTGAGAAAGAAGCCGGATCCTCTGTGTGCCATAGCCCTTCAGCCGCAGCCAATTTCATCGGCTGGGTACGTACCATCTGCTGCGTCTGGTTGTGGCCCACCCCAATCACTCCCACCAGAGCAATCAAAGCAGCAATCGCACCGATGCGGAAAGATTTGGTGAATAAATTAATCTCTTTCTTGCGCAGGAGATGATAAGCACTGATGCCCAACACAAAGAAAGCAGCAGTGGTCAGGCCAGAAAACTCAGTATGCGGAAACTCCACCCACAGATTGGGATTCTTGACCAGATCGAGAAAACTCGACATGACGATCTTGCCATTCTCCGCCAACGTATAACCAACCGGTTGCTGCATAAAGGAATTCGCCGCCAAAATCCAGAACGAGGAAAGATTCGATGCAATCGCCACCAGCCAGATTGCGGTCAGGTGTACCCCAGTAGAGACGCGGTCCCAGCCGAAAATCCAGACCCCCAGAAAAGTAGATTCGAGGAAAAATGCCAGCAGAGCTTCCACTGCCAGCGGCGCGCCGAAGATATCCCCAACGAAGCGAGAATATTCCGACCAGTTCATGCCAAATTGGAATTCCTGAACAATACCGGTGACCACGCCCATCGCAAAATTGATGATAAAAAGGGTGCCCCAGAATTTTGCCATCTTCTTGTAGGTCTCGTCTTTGCGCGTCAAGTAGAGCGTTTCCATAATGGCGACCAAAATGGAAAGGCCCAGCGTCAAAGGCACAAAGAAGAAATGGTACACCGTCGTGATGCCAAATTGCCAACGTGATAGTGCAGTAACATCCATATCCTTCATTCCTCCAGACATATTAAATTGTAAGAATGCTGATAAATTACATAAAAATTATACACATTTTGCATTTATCCTGCAACCATTTTAGCAGTTAAATCGTGATTAATTCTGGCTCACGCAGAACCAAACAGGGCAATCGCATCTTATTGAGAAAAGACCTTTAGTAGATAATCAGTATCCCAACCGCATCTCAAACGCTTAGCTTTGATACCAACTTTTAGAGATTGTTCCAATTTTAGTAAATTAAGCGCCATGTGTCTGATAATGG
>JAAZOQ010000382.1 GCA_012797695.1 Anaerolineaceae bacterium
ACAGGTGTACATCTTGAAGAAAGAAGAAGGCGGACGCCACAAACCATTCTTCAGTGGGTATCGACCGCAGTTCTACATCCGGACAATGGATGTGACGGGATCGGTGAAGCTGCCGGAAGGGGTAGAGATGGTGATGCCGGGCGATGATGTGACGATGGAATGTGATCTGATCATCCCGGTGGCGTTGGAGCAGGGTTCAAAGTTTGCTATTCGCGAAGGTGGTCTGACGGTTGGCGCCGGTGTGATCACCAAGATTATTGCCTAAAAAGGAGCGCCAGTCAGTTCGCTGACTGCGATGTGAGTTATGGCTTCTAAAAAGAAAGATGTTCGCCCCGTCATTACTTTGGCCTGTGGTGATTGCAAAGAGCGTAATTACACCACTGAAAAGAACCGACGTAACGACCCGGGTCGTATGGAAATCAAGAAATACTGCCCGCGTTGCAGAAAACACACTGTTCATCGCGAGACAAAATAATTGAGTGAAACGGAAAAGGCGAGCGGTGCACACTCGCCTTACCGTTCTTAGGCCAGTAGCTCAATTGGCAGAGTGCCTGTCTCC
Source organism: Anaerolineaceae bacterium (assembly GCA_012797695.1). Lineage (GTDB taxonomy): Bacteria > Chloroflexota > Anaerolineae > Anaerolineales > Anaerolineaceae > UBA6107. The sequence continues at coordinate 560 of JAAZOQ010000382.1, forward strand.
AAAACAGGAGGTTGCGAGTTCGATTCTTGCCTGGCCTGCCTGAAATAAAAACGGAACGTCAAACGACAGCGCCGTCCGTAGTGGCGGCGTTTTGGACGTAATAGAAGGAGTGGTATTATGGCCGATAAAGCTGACAAGGTAAAGAAACCCAACGCCGTACAGAAGTGGTGGCGCGAAACCATCGGTGAACTCCGAAAGGTTGTTTGGCCAACCCGTAAAGAAGCTTTGCGCCTGACCTGGATCGTGATCGTGGTGATCGTGATCATGGGCGCAGTTTTAGGCTTACTTGATTTTGGATTTACCAAGCTCATCAGCCTTGTTGTGGGCAGTGTTTGATATAGTGAAAGGTTGAAGTAGAGATGGACGACCGAGACGAAATCGAGAATAACGAATTCGACGATGAACAGCCTGTGGAAGAAAAGAGCCTGAAGACTCCTTCCAAGGCTTCGTCTGCGTCTCGATCTCAGGAATCCAGAGGTGGATATTCTGCAGACGATGAGCAGGCACCGGTAATCGAAGAGTCATCGGAACGTGCCTGGTACGTAGTTCATTGCTATTCGGGCTACGAAAACAAGGTTCGCTACAACCTGGAACAGCGTATCGAAACAATGGGCATGAAAGACCGCATTTTCGATGTGGTCATTCCTACTCAGGAAGAAATCGAAGTCAAAGATGGCAAGCGTCGCACTGTCGAGCGCCATGTTTTCCCGGGTTATGTGCTGGTGAACATGATCCTCACAGAAGAGTCCTGGTATGTGGTGCGCAACACTCCTGGTGTGACTGGCTTTGTCGGGATGGGCAATGACCCCACTGCCTTACGCCCCGAAGAAGTACAGCAGATCTTGCGCCGTATGGAAGCGGAAGCTCCTCACGTCAAAGTATCCTTCAAAGTGGGCGAACGCGTACGCATCATCGATGGGCCTTTCAATGATTTCCGCGGTCAGGTTTCTGAGATTGACATGGAACGGACAAAGGTTCGGGTAATGGTCAATTTCTTTGGCCGTGAAACCCCGGTGGAACTGGATTTCTTGCAGGTCGAAAAAGCATAGTTTGTTAAACAAGACCTCTCTGGTCTTTGTGGGAGGGTGCTCCCCTATCACCCGTTATAACCACCAAGGAGAAAAAAAGTGGCAAAGAAACTAAAAGCAATTGTTCGTTTGCAGATTGCGGCCGGTAAAGCCAATCCTGCGCCCCCTATTGGTCCTGCTCTGGCTGGGCATGGCATCAATATTATGGCCTTCTGCAAGGAGTACAATGCCCGTACTCAGAATCGCCCGGGCGAGATCATTCCGGCAGAAATCACCGTTTTCACTGACGGTTCTTTCACATTCATCCTGAAATCGCCTCCAGCTTCCGTTTTGCTGTGCAAAGCAGCCGGTATCGAGAAGGGTTCTGACATTCCGAACCGCAACAAGGTCGGCAAAGTCACCAAGGCTCAGATCCGTGAAATTGCTGAGACCAAGATGAAAGACATGAACTCGATCGATCTGGAAGGTGCTATGCGCCAGATCGAAGGTACTGCCCGCAATATGGGCATCACGGTTGTTGAAAAATAGGTTGTGGGAGGGCAGTGATCTGTCCGCTTGCACCACAAAGGAGATAAAATGGCGAAACACGGAAAGAAATATTTGGAGGCTCTCGCCAAGGTAGAGGGTGAGAAACTCTATCCCCCCAGTGAAGCAGTTGCGCTGGCCAAAGAGACCTCTTATTCAAAATTTGATGCTACCATCGAAGTACACATGCGCACTGGTCTCGATCCCCGTCAGGCGGATCAGCAGGTCCGTGACGTGGTTGTCCTGCCCCATGGCTTGGGCAAGACCGTCCGGGTTTTGGTCTTTGCTCAGGGCGATGCCGCTACCAAGGCTGCTGAAGCCGGTGCGGACTATGTGGCCGACGATGAAATGATCAACAAAATTGCCGCTGGCTGGACCGATTTCGATGTTACCATTGCCACCCCCGATATGATGGGGAAGGTGGGTAAACTGGGTCGTGTCTTGGGCCCCCGCTCTTTGATGCCGAACCCCAAAGCAGGTACGGTTTGCCCCGCAGAAGATTTGCCGCGGGTGATCAATGAGGCCAAAGCCGGTCGTGTCGAGTTCCGTCTGGATAAGACAGCGAACATCCACGTGGCTATTGGTAAATCCTCTTTTGATGCGCAGAAGCTCTTCGAAAACTTTGCTGCTTTGATGGAAGCGATCAAGAAGGCTCGTCCGACTGGTGCAAAGGGTGTTTACATCAAAAAGATTTCTGTTGCCGCGACGATGGGTCCTGGCGTCAAAGTGGATCCGCTGCAGGCGATGTCGATCTCGCAAGAAAATTAGTGTTATAATGAACGCGCTTTGAAAGAAGCGCAATTCACCGAAGAAAGCTGGTGCCTGAAAGGGCTTAATATCCTGCCGAGGTGGAGACTGATCAGCAATGGTCGCCCGAGAGGGCTTAGAAAAGTCTTTGCCTGGCAGATGCCAGACAAAGACTTTTTATTTTGAAAGGAAGGAGGTAATTTTCATTGGCCTTTACAAAGAACAAGAAAGGCGAGATGATCGCCGATTATGAAAAATGGTTGGACCGCAGCCAGGCTGTTTTCGTGCTCACTTATGACAAGATGAACATGAAAGAGATCGATTCTTTCCGCGCGAAAGTTCGTGAAGCAGGCAGTGAGGCCCATCTGGTGAAGAACACCCTGTTCGAGCGCACTCTTGAAAGCAAAGGCTTCCCCAAAGGTGAGTACTTTGAGACCACTTCTCTGGTGGGCTTTGCGTTCGGTGATATTGCTGCTCTGGCAAAAGTCTTCACTGACACCGCCAAAGGCTCAGACTTCGTTCGTGTCAAAGGCGGTTTCTTGGGCAAAGAGCTTTTGAGCGATCGTCAGATCAAAGAATTGGCCGATTTGCCGCCTATGCCCGTTATGCGCGGTATGCTGCTGGGCGTTATTTCTGCTCCTGCAAGCAAATTTGTGCGTACCCTGGCAGAACCTGCTCGCTCTATGGCAGCAGTTGTCAAAGCTTATTCAGAAAAAGCGGGCACCGCTGCCTGATAAGCACTTAATCAAAAACGAAAATATTATTCTACTAAGGAGTATTTAAAATGGCTGATTTAGCTAAACTTGTCGAACAGTTGAGCGAGCTCACTGTCCTTGAAGCTGCGGAACTTGTCAAACAGTTGGAAGAGAAGTGGGGCGTTTCCGCCGCCGCACCTGTTGCTGTCGCCGCTGCTGGCCCCGTTGCCGCGGCTGAACCCGTCGAAGAGAAGACCGAATTCGATGTCGTCCTCAAAGACGCTGGCCCCAAGAAAATCGATGTCATCAAAGTTATCCGCACTCTCACCAACCTGGGTTTGGTCGAAGCCAAAACCATGTCCGAGACCGCTGGTGCCAAAGTCCTCAGCGCGGTCGGCAAAGAAGCAGCCAACGACGCCAAAGCCAAATTGGAAGCTGCCGGCGCTGTTGTCGAGCTCAAGTAGTTTCTGATCGGCATAAAAATATCCTCCCATCTAGGAGGATATTTTTGTTTAAGCGACGTTTTGGGGAATGATCAAGAAATGAAACTTTATTGAACATTCTATCTAAAATTTACTCGTGTTTGCACACCAGAGCTACCCAATCGCCATTCTGACGGCGCTCTACGTAGCTGAGGCCGTGATTGCTGGCACTTTCGATGACATTATCAGCTTGCTCCACCAGGATCCCGGCCAGGATAATGACCCCGCCCGGCTCTACCAGTTCAGCCATGCCGGCGTCAAAAAGACGGATCAGAATTGGTGCAAGAATGTTGGCCAGTACGACCGGGGCCTGTTTGATCGAAAATTGCCCGGCCAGAATTTCTGCCACGGATCCCTTGCCGCGTTCAGTGCGGTCAAGGACCCCATTGGATTCAGCATTCTCGCCTGTAGCGATCACGGATTCTTCCTCGATATCCACACCCAGAGCGTGGCTGGCACCCATTTTCAGGGCAGCAATCGAGAGAATGCCCGAACCACAGCCCACGTCAATGACCGGGCGGTGGGGTTGGGTGTAATCTTCGACCAGTTCCAGACAAAGCTGGGTAGAGGGATGTGTACCGGTGCCGAAAGCCATGCTGGGGTCGATCTTGACGGCAATACGAGCGGGGTCGCTCTGCTCAATCCAGGCGGGCAGCACCAGCAGCTTTTTCCCGATCGGGATGGGGTGATAGTGCTCTTTCCAGGCCGCCATCCAGTTTTGGTCGGCAATGGGCTTGTACTGAGGCTGTGGCAATTCACGGATGGTGTGCAGGTGCCACAGTGCTTCTTCAACCTTGTGGCGGTTTTCTTCGATGTGTTCGTCATTGACGAGATAACCGAAAACGCGTACTGGCAAGCCGTCAGGCACACCTTCGTCTTCATCGTTGCGGTATTTCACTCCGCTCTCGACGACCATACCACCGTTGCAAAAACGGTCCAACACTTCGGCTACTGCTTCAGCCAGTTCACCATCGACCATCAAAGAAACTTCAAGCCATTTCGCGTCAGCCACCGAGTACCTCCTTCAGAATATCCAAAAAACTTTTTTCTTGCGGCCGTACTTCTGTGCCAAGGGTGGCTGCCAGTTGTTCGAAGAGTTTACGTTGATCAGCACTCAGGTTTTTGGGCACTTCAACGTTGATGATGACCAGTTCGTCACCGCGCGTGCTGGAACGAACGCTGGGGCTGCCTTTGCCGCGCAGGGTAAAGACCTTGCCAGGCTGAGTCCCTGCGGGGATGGCCAGCTTGGCTGAACCATCGATGGTGGGCACGTTGATCTCGGCTCCCAGGGTGGCCTGGGCAACGTTGATGTTCAGATCCAGAAGCAGGTCGTTGCCTTTGCGGCGGAAGAACTGATGTTCCTTAACACGAATTTCGACGTACAGGTTACCGTTGGGCCCGTTGTTAACGCCAGGCTGACCTTCACCGGCCAGCCGCATCTGGTTGCCATTATCGACGCCGGCCGGGATGGAAACCGTTTTTTTGCTGGTTTTGCGTTCCAGACCGCGTCCGTGGCAGGTATGGCAGGGAGTCGAAATGACTTCGCCGCGCCCGTTGCAGGTAGGGCAGGTGACGACCTGTACCATGGAACCTAAAAAGGTCTGGTGTACCTGGCGCACTTCACCGCGCCCATTGCAGGTGGCACAGCGAGTGACGCTGGTCCCTGGTTCTGCGCCTTTGCCTTTGCAGGTGGAGCATACTTCGTCTCGGGTGATCTCGATCTCTTTTTCGACGCCAAAAATGGCCTCTTCAAAGGTCAGGGTCACGGTATAGCTCAAATCCGCGCCGCGCCGCGGAGCATTCTGACGCTGGCGTGAAGCACCGGTGGCAAAGCCGAAGAATTCTCCGAAGATGTCGGCAAAATCCATATTCGACCAGTCTGGCACACCGCCAGTGTTGTTGACCCCGGCATGACCATATTGATCGTACGCCTGTCGTTTGGTGGGGTCTGACAGCACGGCATAGGCTTCGTTGATCTCTTTGAAGCGCTCTTCCGCGTCGGGTTCTTTGTTCACGTCTGGATGATATTTCCGCGCCAGCGTGCGAAAAGCCGATTTCAGTTCATCGGGGGACGCATTGCGGGAAACACCCAGTATTTCGTAATAATCTCGTTGCGTTGTCACTCAGGTTACCTTCTCTGAATTGCAAAAGCAGGCGGGTGCTTCGGGTCTCCCTGAAGCCTCCCTCCTGCTGTTCGATCAAGCCAATGCGGTATTACGCAGGTTTGAATTCTCCATCGACTACATCGCCGTCATCGCTACCGGGAGCCTGGTTGGAGCCGGGGTTCTCACTCTGCCCGGCATCCGGGCCGGCGCTTGGGCCACCCTGCTGCTGGGAATACATGGCGGTGCCCACTTTTTGCAGGCTGTCATTGAGTTCCTGCACCGACTTCTGAAGGGTTTCGCTATTTTCGCTGCTAAGGGCAGAACGGACAGCGGCAACTTTATCTTCGACCTCTTTCTTCAGGTCAGCACTGATCTTATCCCCGGCATCTTTGAGCAATTTTTCTGCCGTGTAGATGGTGTTGTCGGCCAGGTTTTTCGCTTCGACCAGCTCTTTACGCTTGCGGTCTTCTTCAGCGTGAGCTTCAGCTTCGGTCTTCATCTTCTGAATTTCAGATTCACTGAGGCCACTCGATGCGGTGATGGTGATGTGTTGGCTGCGGTTGGTGGCTTTATCCAGTGCGGTCACGTTAATGATACCGTTGGCATCGATATCGAAGGTAACCTCGATCTGTGGAATGCCGCGCGGCGCGGAGGGGATGCCGTCCAGAATGAATTTGCCGAGAGATTTATTATCCGCGGCCATGGGGCGTTCGCCCTGCAGCACGTGGATTTCAACCTGGGTTTGCCCATCTGAGGCAGTTGAGAAGACCTGGCTCTTGCGGGTCGGGATGGTGGTGTTGCGCTCGATGATCGGGGTGGAAATGCCCCCGTAGGTCTCGACGGACAGGGTCAACGGGGTAACGTCCAGCAGCAAAATGTCTTTGACTTCACCGCCGAGCACGCCGCCCTGGATGGCTGCCCCTACAGCAACTACCTCATCCGGGTTGACACCCTTATGCGGCTCACGCCCAAATTCGCGCTTGACAGCTTCTTGCACGGCTGGCATGCGGATCATGCCGCCCACCAGCACGATTTCATTGATATCACTGGCCTTCAGGCCGGCATCGGTCAAGGCGTGACGGATAGGTTCGAGCGTGCGCTGCACCAGATCCCCGGTCAACTGCTCCAGTTTGGCACGGGTCAGGGTCATGACCAGGTGTTTCGGGCCGGAGGCATCTGCGGTAATGTAAGGCAGGTTGATCTCAGTTTGCTGCACAGTCGAAAGCTCGATCTTGGCTTTTTCGGAGGCTTCTTTGAGACGCTGCAGGGCCTGACGGTCGTTGTGCAGGTCGATGTTGTTGCTGCGCTTGAATTCATCGATCAAGAAATCCATGATGCGCTGATCGAAGTCATCCCCGCCCAGAAAAGTATCGCCGTTGGTCGATCGTACCTGAAAGACGCCGTCACCGACCTCGAGCACTGAAATATCGAAAGTCCCGCCGCCCAAATCGTAGACGGCAATAACTTCGTTCTTTTTCTTATCCAACCCATACGCCAGAGAAGAGGCGGTGGGTTCGTTGATGATGCGCAATACTTCCAGACCGGCGATACGGCCGGCGTCTTTGGTGGCATTGCGCTGGGCATCATTGAAATAAGCTGGCACGGTGATGACTGCCTGGGTAACGGTTTCACCCAGATAGGCTTCAGCGTCGGCTTTTAATTTGCCCAGGATCATAGCGCTGACCTCGGGCGGACTGTATTCCTTGCCATCCATGATGACCCGCACGTCCCCGTTGGGGGCCTCAGTCACGTGGTAAGGCACACGGCTGACAGTGCGCTGTACTTCGGGGTCAGAAAACTTGCGGCCCATGAAACGTTTGATCGAGAAGATGGTGTTTTCGGGGTTGACGATTGCCTGGTTGCGGGCAGAGCGGCCCACGATGCGTTCGTGGTTTTTGTTCACCGCCACGACGGAAGGCACCAGTCGTTCCCCTTCTGCAGAAGGAATAACGATCGGTTCGCCGCCAGTCATGACCGCTACGACCGAGTTCGTTGTTCCCAGATCGATACCAATGATTTTTCCCATGATTCCTCCTGATTATCGTGCTACGCGCACCATTGCTGGGCGTAGAATTCGGTCGCCAAGTTTGTATCCCTGGCGGACAACTTCGATTACTTCACCGCTTTCGAAACCCTCAATTTCTTCATTGGAAATGGCTTCGTGCAGATTGGGGTCGAAGGGTACTTTGTTCTGATTGATGCGTTCGATCCCTTCGGCATCGAGGATAGCCTGTAATTTGCGGCTGATCAACTCGATCCCTGCTGCCCAGGCGGCCCCTTCGCCGCTGGCAGGTTTCGACTTCAAGGCCAGTTCCATGTCATCGAGGATCACCAGATATTTTTTGATGATCGAACCGGTGATTGTCTGGTTGAGCTGAGCATTTTCACGATCGATGCGCTTTTTGTAGTTCGAGAACTCGGCTCGTTCGCGCTGCCAGCCATCCAGGTTGGCTTTGCAGTCAGCCTGTGCTTTTTCCAGTTGCTCTTTGAGAGCTTCATGTTCGTGATGAGTCACGTGTGCGGAAGATTCCGCTTTCTTTTCGGTGGCTTTTCCTTCTTCTGCTTTCGCGGGGGAAGGTTGAGCCGGTTCTTCTTCGTTTACTTTCTTTTCTTCTTCAGTCATCTCTTTCACCTCTGCCAGAGCAGGTTTATTCCACCATTGTATCGTTGACCAGGTCGCTTAAGAGACCGGAGACAAAACGCACAATGGAAATTGTCCTTCCATAGGGCATGCGCATGGGGCCCAAGACACCTAGTGTACCCGTGGCCAACCCGGGAGTACCATAGCGGGCCAGTACCACCGAACACTGGCTGAGTGACTCCCAGGCGCCTTCTCCGCCAATGATCACCTGTACTCCATTTGCCGCAGTGTTATTAAGCGCTGTTTGCGATAATAAATGCTGCAGCATGGGTTTCTCTTCCAGTACCCGCAAAGCTCGCCGGGCTTCTTCTGAGCCAGAAAATTCGGGCTGCGAAAGTACGTTGGTGATCCCATCCAGTACCACTTCGCCTGAGACCAGCGAATCGGCTTCTTGCATTTCATTCAGTACCATATCAAAGATCTCTTTTTCGAGGCCGTCCAGTTCCAACGAGAGACCATTGATCTGATTGGCGTTCTGATTTTTTAGATAATGGGTCAGGTGATCGGCGATCTCAGAAAGCTTCTCTTGACTGACCGGTTCGCTCAGCGCGACCAGATGCTGCAAAATTTCTCCGCCTAGCAACACCAGCACCATCAAAACCTGGCGCCCGCGTGCCCCAATCAATTCCATGTGCTTGAAAAGGGCCTGATCGGGGTGCGGAATGGTGACCAGCGAAGCTCCACGCGATTGATGGGCCAGCACTGAAGCGGCCAGACGGGTCCATTGTTCTACGTCCTGACGCATCTGAAAGAACTGGTGACTGATCGTACGGCGCATGGCTTCTGGTAATTCAATATCCTGCACCAAATTGCGAACGAACAGACGATACCCCTCTTCGGTCGGCACCCGGCCAGCAGAAAGATGGGGTTGGCGCAAATATCCTTTTTCGGTCAACTCGGCCAGTTCGTTGCGCACGGTGGCTGAACTGAAATCCAGACTGTACTGCTCTACCATGTGCTTGGAGGCAACCGGAGCAGCCGTGCGAATGTACTCGTGGATGACCAGAGAAAGCAGCAGTCGCTGTCGTTCAGTTAAATCTTCCATTCTTTTCCTTTAGCACTCGCGTTGATCGAGTGCTAAAACATTGACCTTAATCATACCATGCCCAAAATAGGCGGTCAAGAAATGGGAACTCCAGAGGGAATGTTCTGATAAAGAATTAATATTGAAGGAAAAGCCGGTTATTCGAGTAATTATTTTCTTCACACCTTGCTTGACCACCCTTGACATTTCTGTTATGATGCCGAAACGAGGTATCCCTTTATGTCTATATTTCCGACTTCTACGCCGGACCTTCCTCCGGAAGATGAAGGCCCGGTACTTCCTGAAGAACAAAAACCGCACCGGTTTCCGCAAACGCTGCGTGAGTTGTGGCAGCGGCTGCTGAAACTGGGGTTAGGGGAAACTGCTTTACGGGTAATTACAGGGGTGTTAGCACTGGTATTGATTCTGGTAGTGGTGGGTATTATGCAGAAATATTTCTTGAACAGTACCTCTTCTGCTCAGGCTGCCAGTATCACTACTCTAACTCCTACCACAGCTTCAACTGTATTGCCTGTCACCACGACCGCGGCCGAAAACCAGGCGGTGGTGGCCCAGAGCAGTTTTGGCATTTCCCGTTTACCGGTGTTGCATACCAATTTGCCTTCCAAGCCACGTTCAGATATCGAGCAGTACACCGTAAAAGAAGGCGATAACCTTTTCTCGATTGCTGAAATGTATGGTCTGAAGCCTGAATCTTTGCTGTGGAGTAACCGCTACACACTGGGTGGCATTCCCGATAACCTTTCGGTAGGCATGGATATCAATATTCCCCCTGAAGATGGGGTTATCTACGAGTGGCAGACCGGCGATGGTCTGAATGGTGTGTCCAAGTTCTATGGCGTGACGGCTCAAGATATTCTTAACTGGCCCGGGAACAATCTTGATCCCAATAAGATCGGCGATCTTTCCATGCCCAATATCAAGACCGGAACGGTGATCTTTATCCCGAATGGGGATGGCGGTTCGGTAGACTGGCTGCCGCACATTACTCGTGACACTCCGGCAGAATCAACCAGCTTTGGCGATGGTTTCTGTGGGGTTGTGACCGAAGGCTTGATGGGCACAGGTACTTACATTTGGCCAACCACCCTCAAGTATCTTTCGGGCTACGATTACACCTCGATCCATCACGGCATCGATATTGCCGGCAAGCTCGATTACCCGGTCTATGCCGTGGATAGCGGTGTAGTGGTCTATGCCGGCTGGAATAACAGCGGCTATGGCAATTTGCTTATCATCGATCATGGCAATGGCTGGCAATCGGTCTATGGTCACCTGGATCGCATCCTGGTGAGCTGCGCTCAAAATATCAATCAGGGGGAAGAGGTTGCCCTGCTGGGAACAACTGGCAATTCCTCCGGCCCGCACCTGCACTTTGAGCTACGCAAGGATGGTTCTACGGTGAACCCGTGGGATTTCCTGACCCAGTAAATGCTTTCTGAAACGAATGACAGAGCAATCTTGCATGGATTGCTCTGTTTTTTTATTATTTGTCTTGATCAGCGAACAAGATAGGAAAGAAGATAGATGGAAAAAGAACAGTAAAGGGATAAACTATTTTCGCTAATGCCATTAATTAAAGGGAGACTTTCCCCGTGATCGAAATTATCACCGATAGCACCTGCGATATTCCTGAAGCTCTGGTTCAACAGTACCACATTCAAATTGTTTCTCATCTTGTGCTGTGGGGGGAAGACCAATTCCGCGATCGGGTGGATATACAGCCGATTGCCTTCTATGAACGTCTGGTGACCGATAAACGCCGGCCTACGACTTCACAGGCCAGCGTAGCGGATTTCCAGCAGGCGTATGCGGCGGCGATTGCCCGTGGTGCGGATGAGATCGTTGTCCTGACCGTCAGCAGTGCCATGAGCGGCGCTTATAACAGCGCGCTCAATGCAGCTAAACTGGTCGATGTGCCGGTCCATGTCATCGATTCGAAGGGGCCGACCATGACTCTGGGGTGGCAGGTGTTGGCGGCGGCACGTTTTCGTGAAGCCGGTGAGACGGCTGAGAAGATCCTTGTCAGGGTCGAGGAGGTGCGCCAGCACATGGTGCAGTATGTGGGCATGGACACTCTCGAATATTTGCAGACAGGCGGGCGTATCGGCAATGCGATCAAATGGATGGGTTCTTTGCTGCAGGTCAAGCCGCTGGTAAGCATCAATCACCAGTCCGGGCTGGTCGAGCCGGTCTTTTTGACGCGCACTCACAAGGCGTTGGTCGAGATGATGTACCGCCACTTTTTCGATCACCTGCTCAAAAAGGGTCAAAAGCTGCACATTGCTGTGCTGCATGGTAATGTGCTGAGTGAGGCAGAAGCTCTGGCAGAACGGATTCGCCAGGAGTTCGACCCCGCGGAACTGCTCATCAACATTACTGGCCCCGTGTTGGGCATCAATACAGGTCCAGGAGCATTGGCTTTGTGCGGATATGCCGAAGAGTAAAAACAGGCATTCTCTTCCATAATTTTGGGCTATAAAAGACGATTCTGCATTCAAAACAGGCAGGGTCGTTTTTTTATGGGGTGAGTTTGTTGAAGAAAATTTGACTTGAACGTTGCAAAATGCTATATTTTTTATACATACTCAAACCCTTGGGAGGGAAAATGAAAAAGTACGCGTACAGTCTGATTGTTTTTGTGCTTGCTCTGTCAACACTCTTCTTCGTCAACCCGAACAGAGTCAAAGCAGACGCTGTCACTCCAACGGTGACAGCCCTGCCGAATCTCCCCGATCTGGGATTCGCGCAAGGGATGTGGAAATCAGGTACCGCTGTCGACAGCGACATCCTGCCGCCATCCGATTGGCTGCAGTTACTGGGAACTCCTGTGACTGTGTTAGAGAAGGGCAATCTTTGCCTGCCCTTCAGAGAGGCTCAGTTTGACTGGGTGGGTTCGATCTATCAGCAATCCGAGTCAGGTTGGGTGCGTTTAAAAACTGCGGTGGGCTGGATGACAGATTCGGAAGGTTCGATCATGGCCTGCACAATAGCTCCCTCGGCAGGCACCTATGCCTTGTTTGCTTTTTATACCGGGACGGGAGATGTTGTCGCTGCGCCTTTACCAGAATGCACTGAGTCGCTGTTCTCCTCTCCGGGCTATACTGCATCTGGGCCGTTTACTGATAACTATCCAGGAGTTTCTGTTTCCTATGATTACCGATTCACACTGAATTACGATTCCAGTCTGGAAGGACAGACAGTCACTCTTCAGATTATTGGGGTATCTCCTAGTGGAAACCCGGTGTTTTTCTTTGACGGTGCCAGTTTGTCTTTGACGACTACCCGCCAAAAGACTTTACTTTTTTACGAAACGAGTACCGTGGCTATCAGTGAGACAGGAGTGAATGATTCTTTCACCCTTCGGGTCAGCACAGATGCCTGTTATCAAGATCTGCTTATCCGAGAAATTGTAGATTAGTCAGGGTCACTCTCCTCCAGCTTACAAGAGCTGGAGGAATTTTTAATGAAAAAACTTGCCTGTTGACCTGACCTTCTAAAACCTTTACAATAATTTTCATGTTATATTGGGTGAGTAAACCATCTTTGTAAAGGAGAAAAATGGCACCTGCTCCGTTCACATCTAAACGCGCCCCTGCTTTTGCTGATGTTCCGACCGAGCAATGGAACGATTGGCACTGGCAGTTAAGTCACCGCCTCAACACGGTTGAGGAATTTGAACAGGTTTTGCGCCTGACTGAGAGCGAGCGCAAGGCACTCAGCACTCCCGGGCTTTTCCGGGTGGACGTGACGCCTTACTTCATTTCGCGCATCGATCCCGATGATCCCGACGATCCCATCCGCAAGCAGATCATCCCCACCGCTGGGGAGGTCGATAACTTTACCGGTATGATGGAAGACTCATTGGCTGAAGATCGGCATTCGCCGGTACCGGGTCTGGTGCACCGCTACCCGGACCGCGTTTTGATGCTGGTCACCACCCAGTGCGCTTCTTATTGCCGCTATTGCACCCGTTCACGTATTGTGGGCGATCCATCGCAAACCTTTTCCCGCGCGGATTTCGAGGCGCAGATCGATTATCTTAAACACACGCCTCAGGTACGCGATGTGCTTCTTTCGGGCGGTGATCCGCTGACGCTGGCCCCCAAGCTGCTCGAGGAGCTGCTCTCGCGTTTGCGTGAGATCGAACATATCGAGATCATTCGCATTGGCTCCCGCGTGCCGGTGTTTATGCCAATGCGTATTACCTCTGAGCTGACTGACATGCTGCAAAAATATCATCCGCTGTGGATGAACATTCACGTCAACCATCCCAACGAGATCAGTCAGGAACTGGCCGACGCCGCGGATAAACTGACCCGCGCCGGCATTCCGCTGGGTAACCAGTCCGTGCTGCTGGCGGGCGTCAATGATTGTGTCCATATCCAGCGTGATCTGGTGCAAAAACTGGTACGCATTCGCGTACGCCCCTATTATCTCTATCAGTGTGACCTGGTCGAAGGGGCGGGGCACTTCCGTACCCCGGTGGCGAAAGGCATCGAGATCATCGAGGGCTTGCGCGGGCATACTTCTGGTTTTGCGGTGCCCACCTACGTAGTGGATGCTCCCGGGGGCGGCGGCAAAATTCCGCTGATGCCTTCCTACCAGATCAGCGCATCCGATCACAAGATCATCCTGCGTAACTATGAGGGTTACATCACCACTTACGAGGAGCCCCAAGATTACAAGGCGCACGACCCGGCCACCTGCAAGTATTGCCAGAGTAAGCGCATGGAACCCGGGCAAAGCGGGGTGAGCGGCATGCTCGATGGTGAACAGATGTTCATCAAGCCTGAAGGTTTCGACGAACTGCATAATCGGGGAGGCGGGCAGCATCGGCTGCGCGCCAATAGCGATAAGTGGAAGCCTCTCGGCATCGGTGATGGAAACGGTGATGGGGACGAACAGAAATAAAGAAAATAAAATGCTCCGAAATAATTTTTCGGAGCATTTTTTAATTCAGACAGGCTCAGTTGCAGGCAGTAGCCAGGAGCGGGCTGAGGCTGGTGCCATTGCTGATTTGCTTGAACTTGCCGGCGGTAATGCCAAGGGGCTCGAAGGGCAGCGTGCCCTGCATGCCTGGGTTGGCCAGATGCAGGGTGTAGCAACCGATGAAGGTTTGCTGGGTATTGTTGTTGGTGGTGACGATCATTCCCACCGGTACTTGATAGTGGAATTGCCCGGCGCCGGCGTCGCTGATGACGGTCCCGAAGACGGCACTGACTGAACCGGTGTCATTGTACCCGGCAGCGTAATTATCATAGTTCCCGACAGTCTGACTGGGGTTCTGCCAGTAAGAGTAAGCGCGTACGTATTCCTTACGGTTGATGGCGTTCAGCAGGGAACTGACCACTTCTACGGCCCCGCTGCGGTTATCAATGTAGTTGTTGGCACTCAGATCGGTGAGGTTCTCGAGCACAGGGGCACTGGTTGGCCCGCCGCTTCCCTGACCATTGCAGGCAGCCGCCAGAGCATCTGCATCACTGATGCTGGCGTTGAGAGCAGCCTTGGTGCCGCTGTCGAAGTTGAGCGGCTGGATGGGCGGCTCGCCGTAGTTCGCGGGCTGGGGCAGACGCATGACCACACAACTGACGTACTTGAGGGTAGTCCCGCTGTTTGCGAGGGTGTCGGTATAGAGGACTGGTAAGGTATAGTAAATGCTGCCAGCAGCCCCATCTGCACTGATGTTGCCTATCACTACGCTTTCAGTACCGACTCCTGAGAAACTGTTGGTGAAAGCATCAAAGTCACCCAACGATGGTGTGGGGTTGACCCAGTAAGAATAAGCGCGCAGGTACTCGTGACGGTTGATGGCGTTGACATACGATAACATTAAAGCGGCCGGGGTACTGCGGTCATCCAGATAATTGCTGGAAGAGGTATCCGCCAGATTACCGCCGGTGGCTGCCACTGTGGTGGTCGGAGCGGCGGTGGCTTGTGCCTCAGGAGTGATCGTTGGTAATTGTTCGACGGTGGGTTGTGAAGTAGCCGTGATGATCTCAACCGTTGGCAGGCTGGCTTGCGTCACTGTTGCCGGGGTTGGCGTCCCGGGCTGGCAGGCGGCCAGCGTCAGGGCGAGAAGTGTCAATAGGGGGATGATTCGGGTCTTGTTCATTCTTTCCTTTCTTGAAATTAAATCAACACCTTTCCATTATATCTCTCTCGCCAAACATTTTGAGGCTTGACACAGAACAACTGTTCGTGTATTATAATAGTACAAATGAACGATTAAGGAGGAGGTATGGCTCGTCGAAGTCAGGGTTTAAGTGAAAGACACCGGAAAATCATGGAATTTCTCACCAAATTCCAGGAGGATAACGGATATTCCCCCTCGATTCGCCAGATTGGCGACAGCATCGATGTGAAATCGACTTCGTTGGTGGATTACTATCTCAATCAATTACAGGAGATGGGGTATATCGAACGCGAAGATCGCATTTCACGCAGTATTCGAGTGCAGCAGCCAGTCTATTCTTCTCCTTCGATTACAGCCATGGTAGGGGATGCGGTCCACAAAGCGGGGAATATGCTGGCCGACCTGGTCAGTATCCCGGTCGCAGGCCGTATCGTCGCTTCCGCGCCATTACCTATGCCTACCTCTGATCTCAGCTACTATGATTCCGAAACCAGCGTGGAAATTGCCCGCAGTTTGCTGCCCACCCGCGACGTGAGTGATCTGTTTGCCCTTGAGGTGAGCGGCGACTCCATGATCGATGCCATGATCAACGATGGCGATATCGTGGTCATGAAGAAGGCCCAATCGGCCAACAACGGTGAAATGGTGGCGGTCTGGCTGGATGATAAAGATGAAACTACCCTGAAGTATTTCTACAAGGAAAGCAATCGCATCCGCTTGCAGCCGGCCAACCCGAATATGGGGCCGATCTACGTGGATAACCCCAAAAGCCTGCGTATCATGGGCAAGGTAGTGATGGTCATCCGGCAGATCAAATCCGTGGCCGCGTAAAAGACTTGTTGCTCAAAAAAAAATTCCCTGTCAGATTTCTGACAGGGAATTTTTGTTGAAAAGGGGTTCGTTCTACGGCTGATCAGGCGGAAGCTCGAAGGTAAACAGCCACGGGCCCGCGTAATCATATCCCAGTGCCTGGTAAAGCTTTTCCAACGCTTGGGTATCGCTCATGCCTGCCGGTTTCTTGAGAAAGACAAATCCTCCGCCACCCCCACCGTTGCCGCTGAAAGTTTGCTGCTGTACCTGAATTCCTTCCGCCTGCAATTTCAGGTTGGCGGCATCAATCTCATTGGCAGAAATGACTTCGGGCCGCATCAACTCGAGCTGGGGGATGATGAGGGTGGATGTCTGTGGCGTTTCCGCTCCACGCGTGCCCAACGGAAAACCCAGCTCGACGCAGCGGCCGTTCTCGATCATGGAAAGATCAGCGGGTGGGGTGCCTTTACCCATATAGCCTCCCAGGTCGCTGTCACTGAGTAAGCGGCCTGACTGGTTGCGCGCTTTCTCGTCCCCAATGGCCAGGAACATGCCGTCGTTGCCGGGCCACCAATCAGAATACGTTCCCGACTGAGGTGGCTTGTTGTAGCACAGCGTGATGGTGCTGTACGAAGGGGTGTAGTCGATCTTGACGAATTGCATGGTCAGACCATTGGCGGTAACCGTTTGATCCAGCTTAAGGGTTTTCTCGGGGTATACTGTCAGCCGCGTGACGTCGAAGCGGAAAGAGGCCAGGGCCTGATCTGACTGGGCTCCATC
>JAAZOQ010000056.1 GCA_012797695.1 Anaerolineaceae bacterium
AGTCCGCCCACCCCGACTGATTTTCACTCAAGTATGCATTAAAAACAGCTTACCGGCTGTTTTTGTGATTAACAGGCAGGCGTTGCGTCGGCGGTACCCCCATTGAGGGGCAGGCAGTCCGCCCACCCCGACTGATTTTTACTCGAGTACGCAATGAAAACAGCTTTCCGGCTGTTTTTGTGCTTTAAGGAGGGGAAGACGTGCAGGGGTTCTTGACACACCGAAAACACTTTATAATAAGGCATACCTTTGAGAAAACTTTATGGATTCCCATTCCCCTTACCTTTCCATTTTATTTCCCGCACACAATGAAGAAGCTCGTCTGCCTGAGACCTTGACCCAGGTCGAGGCGTTCCTCCAGCAGCAGGATTTTGCCTGCGAAGTGATCATTATCGAAAACGCCAGCACCGATGCGACGCTTGCCATCGCTGAAGAGTATGCCCGTCAGCATGCTTACGTGCGGGTGTTGCATGATGATCTGCCCGGTAAGGGACGGGCGGTGCAGAAGGGCATGCTGGCCGCGCGCGGTGACTATCGCTTTGTCTGCGATGTGGATCTGTCGATGCCCATTACCGAGATTCGCCGCTTTTTGCCGCCGCAATCGATCCCTTTCGATGTGGCCATTGCTTCACGTGAAGCTCCCGGGGCCATCCGCTACGGCGAACCCTATTATCGGCATCTGGTGGGACGGGTGTTCAACTCGCTGGTGCGACTGCTGACCTTGCCGGAGCTCAACGATACCCAATGCGGCTTCAAGTGCTTCACAGCTGCGGCGGCAGAGACGCTCTTCCCCCGCATGACCATCTTTGGCTGGACCTTCGACGTGGAAATTCTGGCCATTGCCCGCCAGTTGAAATACCGCATCATTGAGGTGCCCATCCCGTGGTATTACCACGAGCACAGCAAGATCCATGTGCTGCGCGATTCGATGCGCATGGCACTGGACCTCTTTCTCATTCGCCGCAACGTGCGTCAGGGCGTTTACCTGCGCGAATAATGTCTTTTCCCTTCGAGTATTTTCATGCCCCCGCGCCTCACCCCTGACCAGATTCCGCCTGACCCCGATCTTTCCTTCGAGCAGGCACTCTGGGCAGTGGGCCTTTCGGCGGTGGCTGGCCTGGATGAGGCTGGACGCGGCACCTGGGCTGGGCCGGTTATGGCCGCCGCAGTCATTCTGCCTGACCAAGCAGACGTTTGCCGTAGTTTGCGCGGGGTGCGTGATTCGAAGCAGCTGCGCCCTGAAGTGCGTTCCTCGCTGGTGCCGCTGATCGAAGAATGTGCTCTTGCTTGGGCAGTCGGTTCGGCCAGCGCGGCCGAGATCGATGAGGTCGGCATTTTACCGGCGACGCGCCTTTCCATGCTGCGGGCTTTACAGGGTCTGACGCTGCCGGCAGATCATCTGCTCATCGATGCCCTCTTTTTGCCGGATGTGGCTGTTCCGCAGACGGCGCTCATCAAAGGAGATCAGCGCAGCCTGAGCATTGCCGCGGCCTCGATCCTGGCCAAGACCAGCCGGGATGCCTGGATGGTTGAGCAAGAGGCGCTTTATCCGGAATATGGCTTTGCCCGCCATAAGGGATACGGAACTGCTCTGCATCAAGAGCGCTTACAGCGTTATGGGCCTTGCCCGATTCATCGGCGCAGTTTTGCGCCGGTGGCAGCACTGCTAAAAAAATGAACGCCCAGAGATTTCTCTGGGCGTTTGGTTTGTATTAGATTGCCGATTGGCTAGGCTTGCTTGCGCTTGGCAGCCAGACGGATGAAGTACTTGGTCAATTCTGCCACGATCGAAGGGATCAGCAGCAGCGGCAGAACCAGTCTCCACTCAGTCAATGTCAGCGGTTCGGTCTCAAAGATGGGGTTGAAGAAGGGAATGTAGATGACCGCAAAGATCAGCACCATCGAAGCCAGCACGGCCAGGTTCATCCACTTGTTGCTGAAGACCCCGATCTTGAAGAGCGGGTAGTGCTCGGAGCGCGAAGTGAAGGCCCGGATCAGCTCGGAGAGCGACAGGGTGGCAAAGGCCATAGTTTCGGCATAGCGGATGTCGTGCATCTGTCCGCGCCAGAAAGCGAGCAGGGTCACTGCGGTAATTGCGATGGTCTGCATGACCACCCCGATCCACATTTCTTTGTTGATGATCGGTTCCTTGGTTGGGCGCGGTTTCTGGTCCATGATATCCGGGTCGCCCTTTTCGGTGCCCAGGGCCAGCGCAGGGGCGCCGTCGGTGACCAGGTTGAGCCATAGCAGCTGTACCGCGGTCAGAGGAGCATATTGATCTGGGGTGAGGTTGGGCAGCAGCCAGCGGCCCAACGCGGTCGGCAGGAAGATGATGAGGATCTCCGCCAGGTTGCAGCTGATCAAGTAATAGACGAATTTGCGGATGTTCGAGTAAATGATGCGGCCCTGTTCCACGGCAGAGACGATACTGACGTAGTTATCGTCGGTCAGCACCATATCGGCGGTCTCTTTGGCCACATCGGTACCGGTGATACCCATGGAAACGCCGATGTCCGCGCGTTTGATGGCCGGGGCGTCGTTGACGCCGTCACCGGTCATGGCTACGATCTCTCCATTGGCTTTGAGCGCGTCCACGATGCGCATCTTGTGCTCAGGCGAAACGCGGGCGAAGACGTCAGTGAGTTCAACCTCATTCTTGAGGGTGGCGTCATCCATTTCGTTCAACTGGGCGCCGGTCATTACCTTGTGACCTGGGCGCAGCAGGCCGATGTTCTCGGCGATGGCACGGGCGGTATTGGGGTAATCGCCGGTGATCATGATGGTACGGATGCCGGCGTTAGCGGCGGTCTGCAGGGCCGGCTTGACCTCGGTACGCGCCGGGTCGATCATGCCGATCAAGCCGACGAAGATCAGGTCTTGTTCGAGTTCAGCGGCCGAAATCTCTTCGGGCAGAACTTCCGCCACGCGATAAGCCACTCCCAGCACGCGCAGGGCATCTTTGGTCATGGCGTCGTTGGCAGCGATGATGCGTTCGCGCGCAGCCTGGTCAAGCACCCGACTTTCCCCATCGTTCATGGGTTGGTAACGGGTGCACAGGTTCAGCACCAGATCGGGGGCGCCTTTGACAGCGATCACGTGGCATTTCTTCTTTGCACCGTTGGTAAACGGAGAAATATCCTCAGCGCGTGGGTCATCGATGGAGTGGATGGTGACCATGCGTTTGCGTTCAGAGTCGAAAGGGACCTCGTTGGTGCGCGGGTAGGCAACGTTCAGTTCTGAAGAGAAAGCACCGGCTTTGTAGGCAGCCACGAGCAGTGAGCCTTCGGTTGGGTCGCCGACCATGTTGAAGTCAAGTGAACCATCTTCGGTCTCGATCTTCTCAAGCAGAGCGTCATTGTTCAGAGCACCCACCCACAGGGCTGTGCGGACGGCCGGATACTGATCCAGATTAACGGGTTTGCCGTCGACCGAGAATTCTCCCACTGGCGAATATCCCTGCCCGGAGACAGAGGTAAATTGTCCATCTACCCAGATGCGGGTGACGGTCATTTCGTTTTGGGTCAGCGTACCGGTCTTATCCGAGCAGATCACGGTAGCAGAGCCCAGGGTCTCTACAGAAGAGAGACGGCGAATCAGGGCGTGACGACGGATCATTTCGCGCATGCCCAGGGCCAGGCTGATGGTGACAATAGCCGGCAGGCCTTCAGGCACAGCTGCAATGGCCAAACTGACCGCGATCATAAACAGGGTCAGCGGGTCGCCGCCTTCGATGATGCCAGTGACGAAGACGATGGCGCAGACGGCCAGACAGGCCCAGCCCAGCGTCTTGCCCAATTGATCGAGGCGTTTCTGCAGCGGAGTTTCTTCTTCGCCGACCGCTTGCAGCATGGTGGCGATCATGCCCAACTGGGTATTCATGCCGGTGGAGACGACCACTCCGCGACCGCGGCCATAAGCGACCACGGTTCCCATAAAAGCAGTGTTCTTGCGGTCACCCAGGCTGCTTTCAGCGTCGATAATGAGGGTTGCATTTTTCTGCACCGGCACGGATTCACCGGTAAGAGCAGATTCATCCACCCGCAGGTTGACTGACTCGATGAGGCGCAGGTCCGCCGGGACGAAATTGCCGGCTTCGAGGAAGACGATGTCGCCCGGGACGAGCTGAGCCGCCGGGATGACAACACGCTTGCCGTTGCGCAGTACCTGTGCATCAGGAGCAGCCATCTTCTTCAGTGCGGCCAGAGCTTCTTCAGCACGCGATTCCTGCACCACCCCCATAATGGCGTTGAGGACGACGATTGTCATGATGGCTGCGGCATCGACCCACTCGCCCAGTATGGCCGAGATGATCGAAGCGACGATCAGCAAAATCACAACGAAACTCTTCAACTGGCTTAACACCAGTGAGAGAAAGGACGGGCGGGGTTTTTCGGCCAGTTGGTTCGGGCCAATTTTCTCCAGCCGTTTTTTGGCAACTTCATCTGTCAAACCATTTTCAAGTTTGGTTTCAAGCTTCTCTAGAACATCTTCTGTCGAAAGCGCGTGCCAGGTAACTTTCGGTTGCTCCTCTGAAGAGGGGAGCTGGTCCAGCTTTGTTGTCATGCAAACTGCTCCTTATTAGGATAAACGGGTTATATGATACAGGGGCATCATGGAATAATCATGGTATTGGGTTTGATCACGGCATTCTTGGGAATGACCACAATGCCGTCACGAACGACCCAGTTCTTCTCGTTGAAATCAGTTCCCACCGGGAAGGGTTTAACGACTGTCCCTTCGCCGATACGAGCATTCTTGTCGATGATGGCGCCTTCGATCGAGCAATTCCGCCCGATCCCCAGGCCGATTGTGCTTGCGGCCAGCGATTCGCCGGTATCGTAATAGTCGGCACCCATCATGACCGTGTCGCGGATGACGCTGCCATTGCGAATTTGACTGCGCAGCCCGATCACAGAATGGAAGATCTCGGCAGTATCGATCGAGCAGCCTTCTGCCAGCAGCGTGTTCTCGAGTACACTGTGGCGTACCGTGGAACCAGGCAAGAAGCGCGGGTGGGTGTAAATGGGCCGTTCGGGGTCGAAGAAATCAAACGGTGCATCCGGGCTGGTCAGCGCCAGATTGGTATCGTAGAAGGAGCGGATCGTGCCGATGTCTTCCCAGAAACCTTCGAAGTCAAAGCCGTAGACTTTGTGCGTTGTAATGGCAGCCGGGATCACCTGCCCGCCAAAGTCATCATAGGTGGTATTTTCAAGCAGGTCGCAAAGTACATCGCTGTTGAAGAGGTAAATGCCAGTGGAAGCCAGCAGGGGCTTTTCGGCATCATTGCGGCTGATGAACTGCTTTTGTACCTCAGGCGTAGTGGGTTTCTCGACGAAATCGGTGATGCGCATCAGTGGATCACGTTTGAGAATGCCAAAGCGGCTGGCGTCACTGAGCGAAGCGGGCAAAGCGGCAATGGTGATATCCGCCCCTTTCTCGACGTGAAACTTGGCCATTTCGGAATAATCCATCCGATAGAGATGGTCGCCGGCCAGGATCAGTACATATTTGGCCTTGGAATTGCGAATCTGCCCCAGTTGCTTGCGCACAGCATCGGCAGTGCCCTGATACCAGTCGCTGCTGGCAACAGTCTGCTCCGCAGCCCAGACCTGTACCCAGCCGGCGTGGAAAGCGTCGAAATTGTAGGTGCGGGTAATGTGCCGGTGCAGTGAGATCGAGTTGAACTGGGTGAGTACCGCGATGCGGATGATACCTGAATTGATGCAGTTGCTGATGGGAATATCGATGAGGCGATACTTGCCCGCCATTGGCACCGCTGGCTTTGACCTTTCTTTGGTTAATGGGAAAAGTCGAGTACCTCTCCCCCCACCGAGAATTACTGCCAACATATCCTCAAGGCCTGCCATAACGTGCTCCTGTAATCAGTATCAATATCTCATGCCATCTCTTATGGAGTCTTCCTTAGTTTCTCCGTACGATAATTAATTCTCTTAATTCTACTAAAAACTAGTGGCTTGACAAGAGCCAGACAGAAAGCATCCTGGAACTGGAAAAATGACACTACCTCGCGTTTACTTCTCCCCGTATACTACCTCTTCTGAGGTGGCTCCGGCTTTCCATCCAGAAAAACTCATTTTCAGCGCACAACTGGAGGGTTCATGGATTGGACGATTCCCCTGGTTATTTTTCAACTCATTTTTTTGCAGGTGATCTTATCGATCGATAATGCAGCGGTGCTGGGTTCACTGGTGGCGCATTTGCCTGATGATCGCCCGGTACAGTGGCCGCGCGGGCTGTGGAAGATTGGCGACTGGCTGCATCCCGTGTTGGGCAATCAGCGGACGGCTGCGCTGCGGGTGGGCCTGATCGGAGCTTATCTGGCACAGGGATTGATGCTTTTCCTGGCGACGGCGATCAGCCACACTCCCTGGATCAAGATTCTGGGGGCATTCTATCTCATTCGATTGTCATTCGATAATCTGGGCGAGGCGGAGCCAGGGGAAACCGACTACCACGTCCATCCGATTGAACAGGTGAATTTCTGGTCAATCGTGCTGACCGTCGAGATCTCGGATATTGTTTTCAGCATCGATAATATTGTGGCCGCAGTTGCCATTACCGACCGTTTCTGGCTGGTGGTCATCGGCGTGTTCATCGGCATTTTGTTGATGCGTGTCGCGGCAGGCTGGTTTAGCTATCTGGTGGACCGTGAGCCGATCTTGAAGAAAGCTGCTTACCTGCTGATCATGGTCATCGGCGGCGAGATCATCTACAGCGAATTTGCTCACGTGACCATCAATTCTTGGCTGCGCCTGGGCATCAGTCTGCTGATCATTGCGCTTACGCTGGCTTATGCGCATTCCCGGCTCTTTCAAAAGCTGCGGCCGGTGTTCATCTGGTTCGGGCAGGGCTTTGCCAACGTCAACGAGCTGGTGGATTGGGCACTCGAACCCCCGCTGGGATTGCTTAAATTGATCTGGAAAGGCTTCAAGAATCTCTTCCACATTGGCAAAAAGCCGGCTGATCCTTCTTCGCGGGCACCAAGCGGTATCGAAGATTAAATAGCTTTCAATCCACAGGTCCAACCCGTCGGGTTGGACCTGTTTGATCATTTGGACAATTTATGCGTGCGTGGGCTCAGCGGACCGGCGCGGCAGCAAGCGCAGCGCTAAGGCGAACAGTATGGCAGCGATCACTCCTCCGATCCAGAAGGGAGCACCGGCGCCCAAACTCTGAAAGAGCGGCCCGCCCAGAACGGGGGCAAAAGCATTGGCGCCACTCAACAGCGCGGCTGAGATGCCCAGCGTGCCGCCGACTTCGTCCGCAGCGACACTGCGGGTAATCAGGCTGTTAATGGAGGGCTGCAGCAAGCCTCCCCCAATCGAGAGCGGGATCATGGCGACGAGAATCCATCCCAACCCCAGATAACCTTTGTTCGTATCCGGCGGCAGGTTTACCTGCAGCGATTGCGTGGGTGGGGTTTCCCCCGCCAGATTGCGTCCTTCTGAAAGTTCGGCAGTAACTGCTTGCTGGCTGTACCAGGGCGGAGCCTGACGCGGGGTGAAGGCGGTCAGCAGCAATCCGACTGCCAGCAAGGCCAGCCCAAAGCGGATCAGCCAGATTTCACCAAATTTTCGGCTCCATTTGCCAATGAAATATCCCTGCACGGCGACAATGATGATGCCGACGAAAACGAAAAGAACAGAGTTGCTCTGACCATTCATTCCCAACCGGTTGAGGGTAAACAGGCTGAGCAGTTGCTCGAAACTGCCAAAGACCAGTTGCTGCAGAAACATGAAGGCTAACAAAACCCCGACCAGCGGTTTGTTCATGGCAGCCCAAAAGGCCCTGAGGGTGAATTTTCGTTTCCCGACGGCGGAATTCCTGGCGGGGTCAAGGGTCTCCTGCAGCAGGAAGATCGTCAGAAGAATCGAGAGCAGGGAAAACCCGGCGGCTACAAAAGCAGGCACGTGATAGTTATTCTGGCTGATCGCCAGCGAAACAGCGGCAATTACCGGCCCGATCACGAAGCCGATGCCGAAAGCGGCTCCCACCAGGCCCAAACCCTGGGTACGCGTCTTTTCGGTGGTGCTGTCGCTGATGACCGCCTGAGCGGTCGAGAGATTGGCCCCGGAAATGCCGTCGATCAAACGGGCCAGGAAGAGCATCCAGAGAGAATTGGAGAGGCCAAGCAAGAGAAACCCCAGCAAGGTGCCCAACTGGCTGATCAGGAGGATTGGCTTACGACCGTAACGGTCAGAAAGGCGCCCCAGAAAGGGCGCACCGATGAATTGCGCGGCCGGATAGACTGCGCCAAGCAAGCCGATCAGGCTGGCGTTGGCGCCGAAAGAGGCGGCGTAAAGTGACATAAGCGGGATGATGATGGTCAATCCGAGCAGATCGATCAGGATGATGACGAAGACGGGCAAAATCTTCTTCATATCCAGTCGTTCTGGAGGTTGTTGTGGTAGGGCAGCAGTTGTCATTCGTGATTCCTTCTTTCCACCTGTTTTCCCCTTATCATACTCTCACGACAAATCAGATTCAATACCTCTGAATATTTTTGTCGAAGGTTAAAGAAAAATCGCTCCCATGGGGAGCGAGGGTCGTGATCATTGGTGATAAAGGCGTTGGAGCGGAGGCAGCCAGACCAGAATGAGCAGCCAGATGCCCAGGATGCCGGTGCCGATCTGGGGCGGATAGAGATGGGTGCCCATCAGAGCGATTTCGAAGCCCAGCCACAGTACCAGCAAGACCGCCACGGCGCAGGCCAGGGTCCAGGACCAGTGCCTGTGCGTCCAGCCATTGAGAGGATCCGTCCAGTGCCAGGCGGGGCGGAAAGCCAGCCCGAAGGCAGCCAGCAGCGGCAGGATGCCCATTACGGCGAGCAGGAATAGCCCGGGCAGGACGAAATCATGGATGAACAGTCCGTCGAGCATGCTGAGGGGCACGTTCATGGTGTTGTTTTGCTGCAGCGGATCGATCAGAAAAGAAATGCCGCCGTAGAATCCGCCCCCGGCCAGGGCGATCAGCAGGACTATTAAAAGGATCGACCAGAAATTGTGTTTTTGCATCATTGCCTGTCAGTATGGCAGCACGGGGGGTTGCGATCGGCGCCGACGCAGAATGAGCACCAGTACCAGCCCCGAGAGGAAGCCGCCAATGTGGGCCATGTAGGCAACCCCATCTGAGGCACCGCCAAGCTGGCTGAAGAGCTGCAGGGCGAACCAGATGCCGATGACCAGAATTGCCGGCAGGGGAATAACGAAGTTGAGCACCAGCACACGAACGCGCTGACGCGGGAAGAGCACCAGATAAGCGGCCAGCACCCCGGCGATGGCGCCGGAGGCCCCCAGACTGCCCACCTGTGAGTAGGGATCCGCGGCCATCTGCGAGAAGGTAGCGATCACGCCGCACAGCAGGTAAAAGAGCAAAAAGCGCCCATGCCCAAGCTGATCTTCGACGTTATCCCCGAAAATCCACAGATAGAGCATATTGCCCAGAATGTGCAGCCAGCCGCCGTGCATGAACATGGAGGTGAAGACGGTGATCCAGCCAAAGAAATGGTCGGCCTGATACACTGCGGGGACGAACATCCAATCATTGGTGAAGGCGTCGCCGCCGGCCAACTGGATGAAGAAGACAAAGAAGTTCGCCGCAATCAACAGATAAGTGATTACCGGGATCGTACGGCGGGTGGAATTATCATCGCCAAGCGGCAGCATGAACCAGCTCCTGAAGAAAAATGTGAATCATCAAGATTATATAACAGCTTGCTCTTCCTTCAGTTGTGAAGGAAGAGAGATTCTATTGCAGGAGTTCTGACTGCAGGGTGTGAAAAGCCTGGTCCAGGCGCGTTTGGGTGGCGGTAATCTCTTCTGTCGGCGGCAGCCAGGACTGGGCCAGCAGTTCAGACAGGTTTTCGTCGCCGCTGACGTGTACCGGGAGCAGTTCGCTTTTGAGCGCACTGGCGTAATCGGCAAACTTGAAACTGCGTTCGGCTTCGCGACTGTTGACGAAAGGCCAGATGACCGGGATGTGCAGCGAATTGGCAAAGATGACCCCATGCAGCGAGGTGGAGAGGATGAACTCACAACGGGCAATCTCGCGTATGACCTGAGTAGGGGAAGCCTGAATGTCGATGAAATGGGTCTCGCGCGGATAGCGCTGGTGAATCTTTTGAAAGAACCCCAGATCGCGATCTACGTAGTGCGGGATCAGCCCCAGAGTATACTGGCGCGGCGGCAGAGCGGTCAGAAAGCGCGCCACCAACAGCCCGGGGTCACCCAGGGGAGTGGAAGCGGGGGCGTTGATGCGGGCACGAGTCTTTTCACCGCGCAGGGCCAGCACACGGGCGTGCGGCAGCGGGTTCAGCGGGCCTGCGCGCAGGAATCCGCTGCCCAGAATGTAGCCAGTAAAGTCAGCGGGAGCGTGGTTCAAGATACTGCCGCAGCCAAAAAAGCGCGTATTGGGCGGCCAGCGCAGAATGGGGGTGAAGCCGTATTTTCTCAATAAAAAGGGAGTGACTAAATCTCCCGCGTTAGACACTTTGGTGAACCAGAAGGCTTCCAGAGAGTTCCCTTGCAGTTCGCCCAGCAATATTTGCAGATGATCATTAATTCTTGCGAGCATTCACATCCTGACGGGTTATTTGATTTCGCCGGATATGGTAACGCCAGAAGGCTCCTTTTATTCTCGGTTCAGCAAAGAATTCACAAAATCTACATACTTTTTAATCTAAATCTCATAAACAGGGACCGATCATGCGCACGGCACGATCATAGAAGAGGTAATCCCAGGCCCAGTTGACCAGCACTAGCACCCGGTTACGGAAACCGACCAGCTGCATCAGGTGGACGAAGAGCCAGATGAACCAGGCAATGACACCGCGGAATTTGAGGTTGCCCAGACGGGCAACGGCCTCGCGGCGGCCAATGGTGGCCATCGAGCCGGGATCTTTGTAGGCAAAGGGATGCGGCGTCTGCCCGCCGAGCAAGGCAATGACGTTGCGGGCGGCGCTATCGGCCTCTTGCATGGCGACCGTGGCCACCATCGGCAGAGGACGGCCATCGGCACCGGGCAGCAAAGCGGCATCACCGATAACGAAGGCATAGGGGAAGCCTTTTATCTGCAGGGTTGGCTCCACGGGGACCCGGCCGAGGCTGCCCTGCTCGACACCCAGCGTACCCATTACCGGGGCGGCTTTGATGCCCGCGGCCCATATGACCGTCTGGGTAGCGATGGCCGAGCCATCCTTGAGGGAGACGTGGGCGCCATCGAAATCGGTCACGGCCGCGCCAAAGCGGACTTCGACGTGCTTTTTCTGCAGTACGCTGAGGGTATTCTGGCTGAGTTCCGCGGGGAAAGCG
>JAAZOQ010000383.1 GCA_012797695.1 Anaerolineaceae bacterium
CAGAAACTGGGAACCGATTGCCAGGCTGGCAAGCAAGGATATGAGAACCACTTGCTGCCGGTCGGTTCGCAGTAGTAAGCCGGTTAGCCCGGTGATGAAGAGAGCAATCCCAGGGGAGAGTGCCAGCAGAAAGCGGTTGTAGGGGAAATCCAGTGAGATTGGAAAGCCTGCCATAACAAACGGGATCATTGCGGTCAGGGATAGAAAAATTCCAGTCCAGAGGAATGCCACTTCTGTCTTAATAGAAGAGGAATCATTCACCCCTTTTGTCTTTTGCAAAGTAAAGAAAATGAGTATAAAACTGACAACGATGAGCCCAACCATCAAGATTGAGCTACTGGTAAGCAAATTTCTCTGGAAGATTTTTGGCAAATCAAACCAAACTTGGATGGCGGTATTGTAAAAATACCAGAAAACATTGCTGAAGAGATTAGTTAATGTCGAGACAGGTGATGAATGAAGATTATCTAGTAAATGGATTGGGTAACCGTAGGATTGACTGAACAAGATACGGAAACTCGTAAAGCCGATCAGAACAATTAAATAAGGAATCCAATTAAGTAATGCCTTTTTAAAAGGACTTCTATTCTGTTGGTTTTGATTCGTTACGACCCATAATAGAATTGGCCGGGCGAATTCCAGACCGTAGAAATACTCTTCTGGAACAATCCCGATCAACTGACAGGCCAAAGCGCCAGCCAGCCATAATTCACGGTGTGTTGGCGAGCGAACCGCTTGGATCATCAGGATATAGGAGAAGATGTAAACTGCTAAAAGGAAATATACCTGACTATACATGACCGAGAACCAGTGAAACTGAAAGCCAGGATAAACCATGAATAGAATTGCTGCAGTTAAGGTGAGTTGTTTTCGCTCAGGTAAAATTATATTTAACAAGATCCAGAAACTGTATATGGATAGCCAACGGGTAAAGACGGCAAAAATTTGCCATCCCAAATGCGAACCGTTGAACAGAGGAACAAAAATCATGTAGACATAGGCAAAGAATGGCCGGTCATTATGAAAAAATTCTATGAAATGGTTGGGACCAAATAACTTTTCGAACCAGACGATGTACCAATCGTCCAGGTAAAAGCCAAGCCGTGGAGCCAAAATACCGTAGCCAAGTATGCAAAGAAGCAATAAAAAAAGAGGCTGAAAGTAAACTGAGCCAATAAATTTTTTCCAAAAAACCTTAAATTTCATTCCTCGCTTCCTTTTCGCGCAGTTCCCACAAAGAGCAGGTAAGAGTGGAGAATGCGGAATGTCGTATGGAAAATGGGAGTGAAATGCTTTAATAAGAAATCATCCATATCTGAAACCGTTCTTGGAAAAGCGCCCAGGTCATACTTCAGAAAAAAACGTCCCAAAGGGTTCCGCGAATCAACGATTGGGTCGAATAGAAGAAATTGTCCATCTGGGGTGAGAACCCTCAGAATTTCCGAGAATAATGCTGGAATGGCAGTATCAGGAATGTGATGGGTAACGGCGGTTAACATCACTAAATCTACCGAACTGTTTTTTAATGGTATTTGACAAGCATCGGCCATAATTGAGCTGTTGTGTTCTTGTCTTTTCAGACTGGTGCTAATTTTTTCCAAATCCAAATCGAGACAGATATATCGATTCGTTTGATGGATCAAATGTCGATTTAAACCTGTACCACCACCCAGATCCAACACATAAGAAGTGGAGTTCAATGATGATCGTTCAATGAACGTTTTTAAGCGTTCGTCAATAATGGGTTTTCCAAAAAAGAATTGAATGGCATCATAAATAAAGGGAATTTCTGCTATTTTCTGGCGATTCATTTATCCCCGACAGAGCATGGATTTATTTTTTCTTTATGGCTAAGAGTTATTTTATTATATCGCTATCTTGCTTAATTTTCGGTTCTTTCTTCGATTACACGGGTTGGTTTAAGATCGAACGGAACACCATCGGTTTGCCCTCCTGCGATGAGGGTTTTAACCGTGGCTTCAGAGAGGGGAACTCCTTCTGCAAAGGCGCGTTCTGCATTCTCGAATTCTTTCTCACCATGGATATAGATGCGTTCTTCCCCGCTGGCTTTAGGCGAGTGGCGCATCAGGTCGAGCAATTCATCCATATCTTTCTTGAACTCAGTCAGCTCGCGGAAGGCCTCGATCTTGACAGCGGCGAAGAAATGGCCCACATCGCAAACGCGGTCCTGAGTAGCATTGCCCACGTGAGAGCTGAAAGCAGCGCCGGCCAATACTCCTGAAAAGATGTCGACCATCAGCGAAAGGCCATAGCCTTTGTAGCCGCGCATCAATTCAGAGCCGCCCAGAGGCAGCAAAGCGCCGCCATCGCGGACAGCAGCCGGGTCCTGGGTGATTTGACCGTTGCTATCCACTCCCCAACCTGATGGGATGGATTTCCCTTCTTTCTGGTAAACGTTGATGCGGCCGATGGGCACGATGGAAGTGGCCATGTCGAGCACAAAGGGGCGTGAACTCCCGGCGGGGACGGCGACGGCGATGGGGTTTGTGCCCAGCACCGCCTGACGGCCATGGGTGGGAGCCACCAGGGGAGCAGAGTTGGTGAAGCAAATACCGATCATATCCGCGGGCAGGGCCATCATGGCATAATACCCGGCAATGCCAAAGTGATTGCTGTTGCGAACAGTTGCCATGGCCAGACCGCTGAGTTCAGCTTTGGTGATCACCTGTTGCATGGTTTTGACGCTGACCGGGTGTCCTAAACCATTGCCGGCATCCACTGAGAGCGTGGTGGGGGATTCCCGCAGGATCGTCATGGGGCAGGCAGGGTCGATCAATCCTTTGCGCAGTCGGGAACCGTAATAACTGCTCAAACGGATCATGCCATGTGAATCCACCCCGCGTTGATCTGCAGCCAGCAAGACGTCGGCGGTCAGGTTGGCATCACTGGCAGAAACACCCCAATGGACAAAGTAATCGATGATATACTGGTGCAGTTTGGCGAGGGGAAAATAATAGGTTTTGCTCATGGCAGCTCCACGCACGGGATAGGTTGAATTTATTATACCCGTTTGGAATTTTGCTTGAGGGAAATGCTTTTCTTATGTATGCTTAGCAACAGGAGGAAATCATGAAGCGTACTTTCATCGCAGGATTCATTCTGATCATTGG
>JAAZOQ010000384.1 GCA_012797695.1 Anaerolineaceae bacterium
GCCTGAAAATGGCTTTAATGGCGGGGCTGGCAGCGGTTCGCGTCTTGAAAATATCTGGGTGGAACATACCAAAGTTGGCTATTGGGTTGGTCCTGGCACTACCAACGGCTTGGTGATCATCAACAGCCGCTTCCGCGATCTTTACGCGGATGGGGTGAACTTCTGCAACGGCACCAGCAATTCTTTGGTCGAGAACAGCCATTTCCGCAACACTGGCGATGATGCCATTGCTTCCTGGTCCCCACAGGGCAGCCCGGTGAACACCGGTAATGTCTTCCGCTTCAATACCATTCAGGTTCCCTGGCGGGCGAACTGTCTGGCAATCTATGGTGGGGAGGATAATCGTATCGAGAATAACTACTGTGCTGATGTGGTCACCTATCCCGGTATTTTGATTGCTCAGCAATTCAACTCGAACCCGTTTGGCGGTCAGACTATCGTGGCCAATAATACCCTGGTTCGTGCCGGCGGCCCAATGTTCAATGAAAAGCATGGGGCGCTCAAGATTTGGGCGGACCAGGGTGATATCATCGGTCTGCAGATTACCAATTTGACAATTCAAGGTTCCACTTTCAGCGGGATCGAGATTCAGGGCAGCCACGCGGTTCATGGCCTTACCCTGGATGGCGTCCGGGTGCTCGATTCGGGTGCGGCAGGCATCTTCCTGCATTCCGATCTTTCTGGGGAGATCAGCCTGGCCCATGTGGTGGTGAGTGGTTCGGCGCAATCTGCTGTACTGAATAACGCTCCCAAAAATAAATTCCAGCTCACTCTCGGAGATGGCAACGAAGGCTGGTAACTGAAATTTTATGAGTCTGGCGACATCACGAAAACTTTATGTCTTGGGAGGTTCCCCCTGCAGCGGGAAAAGCACTCTGGCTGAACGGCTGTGCGGGAACTTCCCTTTGGCTTTGTATTCAGCAGATGCTCACGAAGCGAAGCTTTTGACGCGCTGTACTGCGGCCAGACAGCCTATCATGACGCATTATCGGGCTTTGACCTGGCCGCAGATCATGGCCATTCCGCTGGAGCAAGCGGTACGGGACGAGTGGCAGTATTATCGTGAACGCTTTGAGCTCATCCTGGAAGATCTGAATTCTCTCGTGGGGGATGGCCCGCTCTTGCTCGAGGGGGCTGATTTTTTGCCTGAGCTGGTACACACTTTGCCGGTGCTGCCGGCTCGGGTCTTTTATTTGATCCCTTCTGCCGAATTTCAGCACGCTCATTATTGGCAGCGTCCCTGGGTGCGGTCGCTGCTGGCGCAGTGCCCTGATCCAGAGGCTGCTTTTGCCCATTGGATGGCCCGCGATCAACTTTTTGCTGCTGGCGTCGCCGCACAGGCTCGTCAGTTTGGCTACCCCTGCCAGATCGTGACGGAACGCCTGAGCCTTGCTTACCTGGAAGAACTCGTTCGTACTCATTTTTTATTACTGGATGAATAAGGAAATGCCAAACACGCAGACAACACAACCGGTCACAACTGAGTTATTCGATGAACATTACAAAGGGAAAACTTCGCTGTCCACCCTGTGGAATTTCTTCCGTGGGGACCGAGGCCATGTCTATGCGGCCACCGGAATCTTTCTCATCAAGCACAGCCCTACCTGGTTAATGCCCTTATTGACTGCTAACTTGATCGACGTGGTGGTGCAGCATCAGCCAATTCGTGAGTTGTGGTGGAACGCCATTGTTCTGGTAGTTTTACTGGCGCAGAACATTCCTCTGCACGTATTGTATGTCAAACAATTGAGTATTGCCCTGCGTCGGGTGGAAACCCGCCTGCGCTTCACCCTGGCCCATCAATTCCAGCGCCTCTCCATTGGTTACTATACCCGGGCCAGTGCCGGGGTACTGCAGACCAAGGTGGTCCGCGATGTGGAAGCCATTGTGGATATGGTGCGTTACTCCTTCGATGGCGGGCTGGCGGCCATTTGCAATTTACTGGGCGCCATTGTGATCACAGCTATCCGTGTGCCGGAATTTCTACCGATCTTTCTGATCATGGTCCCCATCTCGACAGTACTCATGCAGTCCATGCGCAAACGTCTGGTGATCCACAACACTCGCTTTCGCAAGGAAATGGAGCACATGTCGGCCCGGGTGATCGAAATGACCCATCTCATCCCCATTACTCGCGCACACGGCCTGGAGCGTAATGAGCTTGAAAATATGCAAAACACGCTGACTCAGGTACGTCGTGCCGGTCTGGAGCTGGATTCGATCAATGCGCTTTTTGGCTCGCTTTCGTGGGTATCCTATAACATCTTTAATGTGATTTGTCTGGTCGTTTCGGTCTGGATCGCCTACTACAAAATCCTGCCCATTACTGCCGGCGATGTGGTCATGCTGACGGGCTATTTCAGCAGCCTGACCAACGCGGTGATGGGCCTTATGAATCTGGTACCCACCATCAGTAAAGGCTTCGAGTCGATTCACTCCATTGAAGAGGTGCTCGAGTCCTCAGATCTCGAGCAAAATGAGGGCAAACCGGTTCTGGCAAGTGTGCAAGGAAATTTTACCTTCGAAAAAGTTTCTTTTTCTTACCCTGAGTCAAACCAGGAGGCAGTCGATGATTTCAATTTGCAGGTTAAGTCCGGTGAAAGTATTGCTCTGGTAGGGCATTCCGGGGCGGGCAAGTCCACCATTATCAATCTCGTGATCGGCTTTATCCGTCCTTCCCGCGGATGTATCCGTGTAGATGGAAAGGATCTGACCGAGATCGATCTGCGCACTTACCGTCGGTTTCTTTCCGTGGTTCCCCAGGAATCTTTGCTGTTTGAGGGCAGCATTCGCGAAAATATCACTTATGGCCTGACCGGGGTGACTGATGAACTGGTCCTGGCCGCGCTGAAAGATGCCAACGCCTGGGAGTTCATCCAATTGCTCCCTGAAGGGATTGAAACCCTGATCGGTGAACACGGGGCTCGCCTTTCTGGCGGCCAGAAGCAGCGCCTGGCCATTGCTCGTGCCCTGATCCGCAACCCAAGGGTCTTGATCCTGGACGAGGCCACTTCGGCCCTGGATAACGAATCTGAAAAGTTGATTCAGGAATCTCTGGCGCGCCTGATGCAGGGGCGGACCACTTTTGTGGTGGCCCACCGCCTTTCAACGATCCAGAACGCTGACCGCATCGTTGTTCTGGATCATGGGCATATTGCTGAGATTGGCCAACACGCTGAATTGCTGCAGCGTGGTGGGGCTTACGCCCACTTGCAGAGCAACAAGCTGTAAAATCAGACAGTGCGGATTCCCGCACCGTCTGGGCTACTCTTCTTCGCTTTGGTGCACCGCGCTGAGCAGGGCATTGGCCAGTGCCAGTGCCTGCTGCCGGGTCAGGTACAGGTGGCTTTCATCGTGTTTGAAGAGCTTTTCTTCCTCCGGGCACGATTCGGTCACCTTGAAGCAGATGTTATCTTCCAGATCGGCGTCTTCCGCACAATAGGCGATCTCCACAGAGAGGCTGTCATCCAGCAAGTAGATCGGTCGCATCGGTTCTCCTCACTCCATTTCAGTATAGAAGAAAAGGGCGGCCGAATCAATCAGTGCCGCAGTTGTTTGAAGTCGAAGGCCGGGCGAATTTCCCCTACCTCGATGTGGCGCCAGTTGAATTGCGGCCGGCGGTCGTAATTGCTCAGCATGCGCAGCTGCGCCGGCGAAAGGGCTCCCAGTTGACGCAGGATTTCGATGGCAACCGTCACCCGGGCCCGCCCCCCGCCGTTGGCGGCAATGTGCTTACCGGGCAGGCTGCGGTCGCGCGGGGCCAGATCGCCATCGGAGATCTTGATGGTGATGCCGTAGGCCGGGCTGCCTTTGCCGCATGCCCCGGGCAGGACGGCGATGGCCTGATAGCCTTCCGCGCCGCCTTTGCACAGGATCTTGCCGGCGCCGACGGTCATCAGCTCGGTGTCGAAAGCTCCCGGGCCGGCGATCATGTCGGGGTAAGTGGTCATGGCTTAGAAGATGTGCTGCAGGGCCGAGCGGCGCGGTTCCGGCAGAGCGCCTGGGTCCGCCAGTTGGGCAAAAGCCCAGGCGGCCGCCCGCATGGGCACGGCAAAGACGGGGGCCGAGCAGCCGTCAGTGCCGAAGGCCATTTCACTCACCGGTATCCCGGTCATTTCGCTGAAAGTTTCGAAGATGGTCTGCTGGATGGGGTGCTTGGGGTTGATGTAATCGGCGGTGGGCAGACCGCGCAGCAGAGCATGCGCCAGCATGCCGGTGTGCTTGCCCGAGCAGTTATGACGCAGCGGAGAATTGGCTTCGTGATTCAGGTACATGCGTTCGGCGGTCTCGCAGTCGCTGGGGGAGTGCATGCCGCACAGCAGATCGGCTTCCGTGACCCCGATTTTGCGATGGATTCCCTGAATGACGGCCACGTGTTCATCGGTGCCGTGATGCGAGGCA
>JAAZOQ010000385.1 GCA_012797695.1 Anaerolineaceae bacterium
AACCCAGATATAGCCATGAAAGGGCAGCGGGGAAGTTTCGGGTGAGGTGGCATCCAGATAGTAAGGATCGCCATCGCGGCCAACCCGACGGATATTCTGCAAATAAGTGCGGCCTTCGAGATCCATGTGGTCAGAGAAGCATGACTCGACCAGGTTGGTTACCTCAGTTAAATCTCTGCGCAGCCGAATCGGACGGATATGCGGATCAGTTGTCTGTAAAGCGAGTGCCATAGGGGAATTTTACACCTAAGGCCGGGGATTTGTCTTAAGAAAAGCTCAGGCGGATCCTTGGAATCCGCCTGAGCAAAGCAGGCCTATAGAGCTGGTTCGGGCATGAAGGGCAGATGCCGAGAAATTTCTTTGCCCTCGTTGTCAGGGTAAGAGTAATCTTCCATATCCCCAGAGAGATAGCGGTTATAGGCAGTCAAATCGAAATGCCCGTGGCCAGAAAGATTGAAGAGGATCACTTTCTTTTCACCAGTTTTACGGGCCTGTTCGGCTTCATCCATGGCTGCCAGGATGGCGTGGGCAGATTCTGGGGCGGGCAGGATGCCTTCGCAGCGGGCAAACTGGACTGCTGCCGCGAAAACGCGGGTTTGCGGTACCGAAATGGCTTCGATCAGGCCAGCGTCATAGAGTGCCGAAAGCGTGGGAGCCATGCCGTGATAGCGCAGCCCGCCAGCGTGAATGGAAGGCGGCATAAAATCATGCCCGAGGGTGTACATTTTCACGATTGGGGCCATGCCAGCAGAATCACCAAAGTCATAAGAGTAGATACCTTTGGTGAGTGAGGGCGTCGCCGTGGGCTCAACAGCCAGCAGACGGGCGCGCTGCCCCGATTTGAGATTCTCACGCAAGAAGGGAAAGGCGATCCCAGCAAAGTTTGAGCCGCCGCCCACACAACCGATCACGACGTCCGGGTACTCACCAGCCAGATCCATTTGTTTGAGGGCTTCTTCACCGATCACGGACTGGTGAATGAGCACGTGGTGCAAGACGGAACCCAATCCGTATTTTTTGGCCCCTTTTGAGATGGCGGCCTGTTCGACCGCGTCTGAGATGGCAATTCCCAATGAACCGGGGTTGGAGGGGTCTTCTGCCAGCAACTTGCGGCCAAAGCTGGTCTGGTCACTGGGGCTGGCAAAGACACTGGCCCCGTAAGTTTCCATCAAATAGCGGCGGTAGGGCTTTTGGTCGTAAGAAACGCGTACCATGTAGACTTCCAGGTCGAGACCATAGAACTGGCAGGCCATTGCCAGTGCGGAGCCCCATTGGCCGGCCCCTGTTTCAGTCGTCATGGCTTTCGTCCCGGCAATCTTATTGAAATAGGCCTGTGGAACGGCAGTGTTGGACTTGTGACTGCCCGATGGAGACACGCCTTCGTATTTGAAATAAATGTGCGCGGGGGTGTGCAGGGCCTGTTCCAGCCGGCGAGCACGGATCAACGGAGTGGGGCGCCACAATTTGTAAACCTCCAGGACTTCTTCGGGAATAGGGATGTAGCGTTCTTGACTGACCTCCTGCTCGATCAGCCCCATAGGGAAGAGAGCGAGCAGGTCAGCAGGGGTGATGGGCTGTTTGGTCTGAGGGTTGAACACCGGGGCAGGCGCCACTGGGGAATCCGCATTGATGTTGTACCAGAAATGCGGGATATCCGATTCGTTCAAGAGGTATTTCGTTTGGTCTTCCATAGTCAGCTCCTTTGAAATGAAAGTGGGTGATGAGGAACTGACAAAG
>JAAZOQ010000057.1 GCA_012797695.1 Anaerolineaceae bacterium
CGCTCTTTTCTTGTAACAGATAAAGAGTGGGCTTTTCTCTGAGGCAAGAGGTTACTTGATCTTGGTGAGTACGCCGAGCCCGAAACCGCCAAAAGCAAAGACGGCTGCTCCGCAGAAAATGGGGATTGCCGTGGTCCAGAGGTAGCGCAGGATGGGTACGCGGTACATGCCGGCCATCATGCTGACGATCTTGGGCCCATATCCTGGGATCATTCGTGCTCCGATCAAGAAGACTGGGGATTCGACTTTCATTTTTCCCAGTCCAAAGGGGAGCTTATCTTTCTTTTCTTGAAAATTGGTAGCCGAACCAATGTGAGTTCCCAGATAGTATTCGACCATAGCTGAGAGGGTATTCCCTGTTCCTGCGATGAGAGTGGCCAACCAGGGGCCAAACAAGGCACCGATGAAGAGGGTCAGCGGTTCGGATGGAATCAGTGTGACCCCCAGCAACGCATACAGGAAAATGCTGATGATGACCCCCCAGATGCCCGCCTCGCTGATAAAGCTTTTGATCTTGTTCATGTCTTGCGTAAAGAACACAGCCGCCAGGATCATGATCAAGACCGAGAGGATCAAGACATAAACGGATTGAGAAGGGCCTTTCTTTTTCGCCTCTTCGTTTACAGTTGGGGTAGGAGAAGAATTGTCCATGGGCGCAGTATAACAGATAAATCAAGGTTCCAGATGTGAATCACGGGCTATTTCCGTCGCTTTTAAGCCTAAAATGGCCCTAATTTCGCTCATATGAGTATGGCGATGGATACCGCGATTGAGAACGACCGTCTTCCCCGTTTCCTGAACGCTGTTGAAAAAGCTTTCCGGGAGTGATTCGATCAGGGAATCGATCTGTTGGGCATAATCGATGACCAAGGCGACGGCTTTTGGAGGCTCGACTGCCAGCAAAAGGGGCCGCATGGCTTCGTTGACCAGGTCGAAATCGTTGGGGGTGGGGGTGATCCCGGTGGATTGCCATTGCTTAAGCAGCGTGATGGCGCGGAAGTCCCAATATACCAGATGGCACAGAACTCCAGACACTGTCCACCCGGCCGGCATGGCAGTGCCCAATTGTTTCTCATTCAGAGAGTTGACAAAGTGAGTGAGTTCTTCGCAAGAAGCGCTGTTGGCAGCACAAATTTCTCTTTGAGTAGCCATTAAGATCCTTTCTTCACGTGAATTCAATGATCGCAAATCCCCCATATTCCATTCCAGTAAAACCAGCACAGCTTAAGGGTATTATACAAAAGAAATGGCAATATTGGGGCTGCTTTCGAAGAATTGCGACCTATTGATATACGCTGGAACGCGTCGAAAGGTTGCTCAGAAAACTATCCCAATTGGCGATGAACCAGACTGCGAATGAACTTTTCACGCTGCTCGGGAGCATTCAAATCCAGATCGAAGCCCGAAAGGAATAGCCTGGGCGAAAGGATCAAAAAGAAAGCAGCCGAAGTGATCTGAATGCAGGCCTGCTGCAGTTCCGCCTCTTGCATTTGCAGTCCGCGCAGCTGCAAATCGCGAACTAGGTCGGCCACGAAATCGTTCAGCCGTTTGACCACCAGCGTGTTGTAATCTTGACTGGTCAGCAGTCCAAAGAAGTGCGCATGGGTGATCCCTGGGTAATTCAGGCTGCCTTCGATCAGGTTCAGAAAAATGGCAATACAATGTTCCTGTGGAGTATCCCCTGGCAGTTGATCAATATCTTTCCAGTCGAAGGCATTGGCCAGCGTGCGTTCCATTGCCTGCTGGATCAGGACCTCTTTGCTGCGGAAGTAATAATTGATAGCGGCGCTGTTGATACCGGCCATTTCGGCAATCTTGCGATTGGTGGCTCCCTGCACCCCATATTTTTCCAGGCACTCGATGGCGGCAGTGATGATCTTCTCTTCCACAGATTCGGTCGTTTCCATGCATATCTCCTATTTCCCCAGATGACACAGGCGGGCGGATTCCTGCCACACCGCAGCGGCCAGTTGAGGGTTCGATGCTGCCCGGCTGGGCTGCTGCGGAGCTGAGAGATACCAGTAGACGGCTTCAGACTGCATCGCAGCCGGGTCTGCGGCCACGAATAGAATGGTCGATGCCGGGACGGAAGAATCCACACCAGCCTTTTGACGCTGCCGCCAGACGAAACGGGCCAGTGCACCGGTGCCTTTGAAGCCAATGTTGGTATTCACCAGCCCGGGGTCCACGGCAAAGGCTCGCGGGGACTCGCCAGTGTGGCGGCGGTTGAATTCCGCTGAAAAGAGCACGTTGGCCAGCTTCGATACCTTGTAGGCCCACAGGCTGTTATACAGCAGCGGGCTGCGCA
>JAAZOQ010000386.1 GCA_012797695.1 Anaerolineaceae bacterium
ATACAATGTATTATAATAGACATTGTTCATTATTTATATATCGATTGTTTTGAAATGTCAATAGATATTTCGAAAGATCATCAGGTGAACAGGATGTGAAATGAAAGAAAAAAAACATGAGGATCGTCGCATTGCCCGTACCCGCGGAGCACTCACCCAGGCCCTGGCCGAATTGAGCCAGGAGAAGGGATATGAGAGCGTCACCGTTGAAGAGATCACCTCACGCGCCAACGTTGGACGAACGACGTTTTATTTGCATTACCAGAGCAAAGAAGAACTCCTGCTTGAAGGTCTGGAAAACCACCTTTCGCAGTTGGTGGATGAAATTACCCAACGCCCCCTCGTTTTCTGGTTCCGCGAAAGCAACAACAGCCTGATCACCAGCATTTTCGAAACCGTCAAAGAGAATGCCGATATTTTCTCGAGCATTACCAAAGAGCAATCGAACAAAGTTTACGATTACTTCCGCCAGATGGTTTATCGGCTGTGCATGAAGCTGATCACTGAAAGCCCGTGGGCGCAAAAAAAGATCGATCACATAACCCTCCCCATCGATTACATCATCGATTATTTCTCAGGGGCGATCTGGGCCAGCATCGTTTGGTGGGTACGCGACGATTTCAAAGAAACCCCAGAAGGGATGACCAATAATTTTCGGCTGATGTTCTTCCCGGGACTGCTGCGGGCCTTGAGGGTGAAAAAATTTGCCGATCTGGTCGAATCCATCGGAGCCTGAGCAAGCCGAGTAAAACGACTCTCCCGGCTTTGCGTGACCGGGAGAGTTAATTCTTATTCAC
Source organism: Anaerolineaceae bacterium (assembly GCA_012797695.1). Lineage (GTDB taxonomy): Bacteria > Chloroflexota > Anaerolineae > Anaerolineales > Anaerolineaceae > UBA6107. Next base: position 798 of record JAAZOQ010000386.1, read on the forward strand.
CAATGATTTTGACCAGCACCCGTTTGCGACGCTGACCATCGAATTCACCGTAAAAAATCTGTTCCCAGGGACCAAAATCAAGCTGGCCCTGCGTGATGGCTACCACCACTTCCCGCCCCATGATCTGCCGCTTCATGTGCGCATCAGCATTATCCTCGCCAGTAAAGTTATGCGCATACTGAGCAATCGGCGCATGTGGGGCCAGTTTTTCGAGCCAGACGTCATAGTCGTGATGCAGGCCAGGTTCATCATCGTTGATGAAAACCGAAGCAGTAATGTGCATGGCATTCACCAGTACCAGACCTTCCCGGATTCCGCTTTCCTTGACCGCACTGGCCACTTCATCCGTGATGTTGACGAAACCATAGCGCTGCGGCAAATTCATCCAGAGTTCTTTACGAAAAGATTTCATTGCTCTTCCTCATTCTTGAGTTTTTCTTATTCTACCTCAGACCATTCCTCCCCTGCCCAGCCGGCCACAGCGGACAGCGGCTATGAATACATTCTTTGTTGTGAGCAAACTGCTCGCAGCGAATGGAATGAGTCTGCAGCTGTTTCCCCATCTCACTTTCAAGGAACCTGGCTGCCTCGATAAGTGCCAGCCAGCTATCGCGCTGGCAGCAGCGGGCTGCGTCGTAAGAGGCGATTTTCTGCAGAGCGGCGGTCGTCGCTTGCATGGCTAACTGACGTTTATCCCCAGTGTAGGGTGTCGCTCCCTGCAAAATGGAAACGGCAATTCCAACCCCACTGGCAGCACCGCAAATGCCATTGAATGCGCAGGAACCGCCCACGATGGTCGCCCCCCGCTGGATGGCGGTCAAAATCTGATCTTCACTGATGTTTTCCCCGCTGTTGCGCAGAGCGGTCAGAATCACCGCCGGGACAAGAGAATGATGTTCCGGGCCGTGCATATGAAAGGCAGGATGCTGGCGAATCGTCTGCATCAGGGTCACGCAATCCGTTTCCCGGCTGCTCAGACACACCACGCGGAGTATCGCCAGCGCATCGGAGCGATGACAATCGTTGCAAACAAAATGTCCGTTGACGCAAGCGGCGTCGGCCAACAGCGTCCGACCGCAATAGGTGCAGGTCTTCTCTTGCAAAGTAGCAAAATAGACCAGTTCAGCACCGCAAACCATGCACCCGGTTCGATGATCCGCACCAGATCCACGGCCTGATTGACTGGGAAACAGTGTAGTATGAACTTTTTGGGTGCCCGAATAAGAAAACTTCCGGCTTCTTTCGGCCATGGGCTGGGGATCCTCTCTTTGATTTCTCAGGCTTATTGTAACGCACGAAAACTGAAAAGAAAAAGACAGGCACCTGTCTGATCGAGATGCCTGCCCGATTTCTGAAACTCTAGCAAAAATTATCAGGAGCGCTTGCTATGATCAACTGCCGTCAAGATCTTCAGATTCAGAACCACAAAACGCCAGAGCTGGTAGATCTTGGAATTCATACGTGCTTTATCTTGCTTGGTAATTTCCATATCGCCTCCATCAGAAAAGGACTTACCTGACCATTATTCGGGGATGATCTTCCAACCCGGGCGAGCCTTGAACTTCCAGATGAAAGTATGATGCAGCACAAATTTCATCCAGGCACCGGCCAGGCCCAGCTCCAGTAATGAAACAAAGAGATCCCGGCCCGTTCCATTCTGATAATGCTTTTTATCCGGCACAACCGGGTACATGATCATCACCGCAGCATTGCCATCCCACAAAGAATCTCCCATAGAAGCAATGCAGGCCGCTACCATCTCGGACATACGTTCATGGTGGGTTACCTTGCCTTGCTTGATCAAATCAACAATGTTGAGCGCCACAATACGGCCAATGACTCCAGAGATCATGCCGGTGCGCGGAGCCGCGGCGGTGATCGATAAGCCATTTTTGTTCACGTGCGGAACCGAGATCGGCCCGGGAGGCGCAAAAGCGATCCCGGCAGCGAAGACATTCGGGTACTGCGGGTTTTGGTAAGTGGCCGGCCAGGCATCCGGATCTTCGGAAAGGGTTTCATAATTCAAGCCATACGTGCCATCCACCAGCACAAAACCGGCTTTGTTGACCAGTTTCGCAGACACGTCGCTGCCATCTTTGCCAATGTATTTAAATGGCTGCCCCAGAAATTGGGGAATCAACATGGCAAAATCGAATTCCGTTACACCCGACTCGCCGGCATAATTTTCCCAATACAGCTTGCCCGGCTCGACTTTGGTAACCCCGGTTTGAATCTGCCAGCGGATGCCATGGTCACGAAATACCGCCTCGATGAATTCCGCGCTGGTAACCAGACCCGACTTTTTCTTCATGGTGATGCCATCCACCCCAAAATCGCCCAGCGCCGGCTCATTCGACAGCCATAACAGATCAGCTTGAGCGCGCAAACCACGCTTGACGAGGTCTTTATGGATGTTTTCAAGGTACTCGAAGGCAGCTCCCTGGCAGGTCGCCCCGGGGTGCCCGGTGCCAACGACAATGCGCACTTTTTCGCCCTGCTTCATCCGTTCAACCAGAGCCAGATAAGCATCCCGGCTCTTAATCGCGTGCGGCAATGAACAGATCGAGTTGGTAAAGCCTGTCTCCGGGCCCAAACCGGGCGTGCCGGCAAAATTCAGTTTGGGACCGGTGGCAATCACCAGATAGTCATAATCCAGCCGGACAGGTTCTTTCGTGCCGGCCTTTTCACCCAAAATATATTGCTCCCCGGCATCAGGGTGAATTTCGCGTGCGGCCGCGTGAACAAAGTTAACTCCCAGGCGATCATAAACCGGTTTCAGTTTGAATACCGTTTTTTCGGGCTTCATGTGGCCTACCCCCACCCACACCCAGGATGGAAGGTAGCTGAACATATCGTTGTTTGTCATGACGGTGACCTGGTGTTCCTTGCCCAGACGGCTTCTCAGATACATGGCTGCGGTGTGCCCCGCAAACCCTGAGCCAAGCACAACTACTTTTGCCATAATTCCTCCTTCGCTCCAGCAAAATTTTGTCAGTATTCAATTTCTACGAGTAATGATGTCTGTTTTATTTTATACCTAATTTCACCTTTATAGGTATATTTTTATTAAAATGAGTTTTCAAATGCCTGCCAAAGAATAACAAAAAAGCACAAATGGCTCATTTGTGCTTTTTGAAAGATCCAATCGAGATCAATTTCAGGGGTTTTCCCAGAATTTCATGGCGTCGAAATTGACCGTGTAATTGGCAGTTTCGGCCGAGCGGACAAAGACCCCAAAGAATCCGGCGCCGAACGAGGAATCTGAGGCAGAGCCCAACTCGATACCATTCATGTAGATGGTGAAGGAATTGTCTTTTACCTTGACCCCCAGACGGTTGGTCTGATTGGCACCAGTATTGATGAGCGAGGATTGATTCCAGGCGATCAGGGTCGTCGCCAACCCTTTGGTGGCCGCTTTGCCATTCCACTTCCACAGACGGTAGTAGCCGTCACAGGTGACCTCATACAGATAACCCTGTGTGGGGTCCTTGAAGACCGGCACGCGGAAAATAATGCCGTAGCTGTCTTTCCCCGTGCATGCCCCTGAATTGGCGGTCAATTCGATGTAAGTGTTTACTTGCTGATTGATGAGCGGCAGGCGCCAGCCGGCAAAGTTGGTCAGACCGGTCATCTGCATGATCCCGTTCGAGAAAACGACCCGCAGATATTGATCTTCTCCGGTCGGCCAGGTCCAGGCGCTGGCAGAATCGAAATTATCTACTCCCGTCGGGGTACCCAGCAGAGCTGCCGGGTCGCTGGGAGAAATCGTCGCCGTGGGTGTGGCGGTGGGCAGATCCCTGGCCTGGTCTTCGGTGGGCATTGCTGTAGCGGTAGGAACGTCGGCCATCAGCGTCGGGGTAGCCGTAGGCGCCTCGGTGGTCACCAGATCGGCAATCACTGGCGTCGCAGTGGCAGGTTCAAGGGTAGCCGTGGGCAGCACCAATTGAGGGGTCGGCGTAGCCGGGAATTGAATCTCCTGAGTGGGTGTCGTCATGGTGGACAGCAGTTGCGCAACGCGCGTGGCCATTTCTTCATCACTCACCGTCTGGTCATTCCCACCAGTGAATGTGGAGCAAGAAGCCAGGATCAGGCTGGCCAGCACCAGGATCAGAATCGATTTCTTCATTTCTTCCCTCCGCCAAACAAAATCATCGCCTCAATGGTTCAGGCCGCTTTATAACCAATTTTACGTAACAAGTCTTTGCGCCAGTGAATCCCTTCAGTATCCTCGACACCTTTGGGGCTTTCTCCGTCGATCACCCCTAACACTCCGCGCCCCGCCTCACTTTGTGCCAGAATGACCTCCACCGGGTTGGCCGTCGCGCAAAAGATGTGGCACACTTCCGGCAAATTCTTGACCGCATTCAGCACGTTGATTGGGTAGAAGCCTTCCCCCAAAAAGAGGAAAAAGGTATGCCCCGCGCCTACTTTCAAGGCATTTTTCCTGGCCAGCTCGATCATGGCCTCATCAGTCCCGGAGTAGCGCACCAGGCACGCTCCAGAAGCCTCACAGAAAGCCACTCCAAACTTGATGCCAGGAACGGAATTTACCATCGCTTCGTGAATATCTTCGACCGTTTTGATGAAATGAGACTGGCCGAAAATGAAATTGATGTCTTCGGGCTTTTCCACGGTTACATTCAACGTTTCCATAATCAACCTCCGCTTGATTTCCTTTCATTTTACTGCCAGCCAGCCACAAACTGCAAACTTTCTTCTCGTTAAATTGCAATATTCATACCAAAGTGACTTTTTCCGTTGAGAGAAAGATAGGGTAAAATACTTG
>JAAZOQ010000005.1 GCA_012797695.1 Anaerolineaceae bacterium
CAGCTCTGCCTTCAAGTCAGAAAAGCGGGTATAGGTGGAAGTGGCGTCATGGGTATCGTTGGCAAAACGGTGATAGAGAATCGCCGGCGCCTGAATCTCTCCGCTCATGACCGTGGCGGTGACGTAATAAGGGATGGGAGTAGCAGTGGGGACAGCGGTGCTGGTGGGCAACGGAGTGCTGGTCGGCAGCGGAGTGGAAGTAGGTGTGCTGAAAAGCGAACCAGAACAGCCGGCAAGAAAGGCAAGGGTTAAAACGCTGGATAAAACAATGAATAATGGACTTTTTCTCATGTAAACTCCATAAAAGGCAAACGCAGATTCCCGGTTTTGATCCGGGAATCTCAAATCCTGTCTTCTGAATTATAACTTTTATTGAAATGACTTACAGCTTGGGCAGCAAGATTCCCTGCTGTTTCTGGTACTTGCCTTTGCGATCGGCGTAAGAAACTTCACACTCGGCATCGCCCTCGAAGAAGAGCACCTGGGCAATCCCTTCATTGGCGTAAATCTTGGCGGGCAAAGGGGTGGTGTTGGAAATTTCGAGGGTAACGTAGCCTTCCCATTCGGGTTCGAAGGGGGTGACGTTAACGATGATGCCGCAGCGGGCATAGGTACTTTTGCCAACGCAGATGGTAAGGGTGTTGCGTGGGATGCGGAAGTATTCCACGGTGCGGGCCAGGGCAAAGGAATTGGGAGGAATGATGCAAATATCGCCTACGAAATCGATCATGGATTTGGTGTCGAACTGCTTGGGGTCCACCGTGACGGAAAAGACATTGGTGAAAATCTTGAACTCATTGGCCACACGAATGTCATAACCATAAGAAGAGAGACCATACGAGATCACTCCCTGGCGAACCTGATTCTCGACGAAAGGTTCGATCATGCCATGTTCCTGTGCCATCTTGCGTATCCACTTATCAGAACGTATGCTCATTGTCTCTCCTCATCATTTTTTCGCGATAATCTCTCTAGATCGGGAATTGAGCCCGGCTGGAGAGGATTTCATTCAGTTTGGTTAGCAGAGATTGGGCTTCCTGCTGGTTGGATTGGAACGTCTGGGTGAACTCAGCAGCTTTGGAAGAATCTTTGAGACTCTTGACGTTCACCAGAATATTCAGCCCGGCGCTTTGCAAGGCAGCTTCAGCCAGGTGAACGGCACTGGCGGCATCCGAAATGGCATTCAGGTTGCCCAGCTCGGCGGCCTGGACTGCCAGGCGCATGACCTCGAGGGCCAATTCCACGGTGTGAGCGGGTACCTTGGCAGCTTCTAGAGTGGCGGTTTCCATGGCTGCGGTGCGAGCGGCGATCTGATCTGGGTTATCTTTGGGCAGACGGGACGCGGCCATGAAGCCTTCGAAAGCGGCGGAGTCTTCTGCCACCAGCCGGCTGAGCTGATCGCGCAAAGCATCCGCATGTTCGATCAGCGGCCACATCTGTGACTCGACATCGGCGTATTTTTTCTTGCCCACGGTCAAACGTCCGACCATGGCAACCAGCGCAGCTGCGGCTGCCCCGGTATGGGCTGCTGCGGAGCCTCCGCCGGGAGTGGGGGAAGCACTGGCTAGCTCGGCCAGGAAATCCCCTTTGTCAGGTGTACTGGCATCGGGGGCACGCAGCACGTCGTAGAGGCGGCTTTCGAGAATCTGCCCCGGTTCGAATTGATCGAGCTGGGTATACCAGACAGCTGCATCGACGAGGGCTTCTTGCGGGACCAGGCCGACCAGCTCACTGTGGTGGATGCCCACGCCGTAGCGCTCCGCTTCACGACGGACCATTTCAACCACGCGGGCAATAGGGGTCTGACGGTAATGGGTCAAATTCATGGAGACCTGAGCGCGGCCTTCGACGAGTACGCCCATGGCTTTAACGTAATGCAGCCCACCGGAAGAATTCCGCACCGCTTTGGCGATTTTCTGGGCAATGGCCACCTCGCTGGTGGTCAAATAGATGTTGAAAGCAATCAAGGGCTGGCGAGCACCGATCACGGTGGCTCCGGCGGGACCCAACTCAGCCGGGCCAAAATCGGGTTGGCGATCAGAATTGGTCTTGATCTCTTCTTTCAGCCCCTCATACTGTCCTTTGCGAATGGTTTCAAGATTCTGACGTTCAGGGCGAGTGGCTGCTTCTTCGTAGAGATAAACCGGAATAGAAAGATGTTCGGCGACGTGTTTGCCCAAACGGCGGGCGATCTCGATGCAGTCGCTCATGGTCACGTCGGTAATGGGGACGAAGGGGACGACGTCGGTGGCGCCGATGCGGGGATGAGCGCCAGTGTGCTGGTTCAGGTCGATCAATTCGGCGGCTTTTTTGATGGAGCGAAAAGCGGCTTCTTCAACCGCGGCGGGCGTTCCCACCATCGTTACCACCGTGCGGTTATGGTCAAGATCAGAGTGCTTATCCAGAATCACCACACCGTTGACACTGCGGATAGCAGACAAAATCGCTTCGACCACTTCGGGCCGGCGCGCTTCAGAATAATTGGGAATACATTCCACCAGGGGATTCGACATGTTCACCTCGTAAGAGATAACGATGTGTTTATTATAACCGAGGGAAAAAGAAAGCAGCGATTCTTCACCACCATTGTTCTTGGGAAAAGTTGAAAAATTCCAAATTCACGTTATTTTCACATTACTTAAATATTACATGAGTTATACTAGATTTAGTTTCATCCGATAAAAGCAAACCCGGTGAAAGCCGGCGACGCAAAGCCATGGGTCTACCATCCGCGAGGATCACGATTGCCAGGCTGCCGAGAGAACAGGTTCATCGGATGGCCTTTCGACTTGTTTCATCATTCTATTTATAGAACCGGCTCTGCCCGGTCAGGCAAAAGGAGAAAAGCCATGACAAAGAATATCAAAGTAGTTCTAATCGTTTTAGCTGCTCTCGTAGTAGCAGGCAGCGCGTATGCATTCGCCGCCGCCAACGTTGTCCCCGATACTGCTGCAGGCTATGCAGCTTCGACGGTTTCTGGTTACACGGTGAGCAATATCGTGTATGACCTGGATGCCACGGACCCCACAATGGTGGATGCAATCAAGTTCGACATTGCCCCGACCAGCGGCTCGGTGGTAGCAGCGCTGGTAAAGGTCCAGACTGC
>JAAZOQ010000058.1 GCA_012797695.1 Anaerolineaceae bacterium
CGCATACACTCCTCAGTAGTGGGCATCCCGCCAGGGCACAGAGCCGTTACACTGCCGTAATCTCGAATCTCTTCACGCAGGGCCAGCGAGAAATCCAGCAAGAAGCGTTTGGTCGCCGCATAAGTTGCCTTGAACGGCATGGGGTAAAACCCCGCCATGCTGCACACATTGATCACGCGAAACTTCTGCTGCGGATCACGCAACTGCAGTACTGCGTGGGTCACATCCATATTGGCCAGCAAATTCACCTTGAGCACGGTCATGGCCTGGCCGCGCTGCAGGCGGTCATAAGCTCCCTCGAAATCCAGGCCCGCAACGTTGATCACGCCCCAGAACTTCCACTCGTGAGCTGCGAAGGTTTCAAACAGGCGGGTACGATCGCCATCGCTGGTCAGATCACAGGGCACATAATGCACCTCACAGGAATACTTTGCGGCAAGCTGCCGGGCAAAGGCTTCACCCTTTTCATCCTTATCCGTTAACACCAGATCGTAACCTCTACGGGCCGCCGTCCGAGCAAAAGCACTTCCCAACCCACCAGCAGCACCGGTAATCAACAAAACGCTGTTCATCTTTTTTTCTCCTATCAGTTGATTCAATCACTTGATTAAATATAATGATTAAGTTATGCTTTGTCAATCACTAAATTCAATCAATTGGTTGAATTTTATTGACAAAACAGGAGAAAGCCATAAAATGAATCTCATGGAACAGAAATATGATCTCAGCGGGAAAATTGTGGTGGTCACCGGGGCCACGTCAGGGATCGGTTGGCATAGCGCACTGGAATTCTGCCGCTGTGGAGCCAGCGTGATCGGCGTGGGCCGTAACGAAGACCGCTGTACCCATGCCCGTGCCAAAATTCTGGCCCAGGTGCCCGAAGCCAAAATCGAGTACCTCGTGGCCGATCTGGTCAGCCAGCGCGAAGTCCGTCGGTTGGCAGAAGAAATCAAAAAAGCCCTGCAGCGCCAGCAAGCGCCCGGGTTGGACGTGCTGGTGAACAACGCCGGTACTTTTGTGGATCGACTGACCCTGACCGAGGACGGTATCGAAAAGACCGTGGCGGTCAATCACATGGCCCCCTTTCTACTCACCCAACTGCTCCTGCCAGAAATGGCCGCCCGTCCCGATAGTCGGGTCATTACCATAAGCAGCGGATCACACTACCACACCTGGCTGAACCCCAAACGACTGCGCAGCCCGCTGCTGTATAACAGCCTGTGGGCCTACAAGGTATCGAAGCTGGCCAACGTGCTCTTTTCAGCGGAATTCAACCGCCGCCACACTGGCGAGTCCCCGCGGGCCTTTGCCGTGGACCCCGGGCTGGTGAATACCAACATTGGCTTCAAAGGCACCGGCGCCTTGGCCCGTTTCGTCTGGCGGCAGCGTCAAAAAGCCGGCGTGGATCCTTCCATCCCGGCATCGACCATTCTATTCGTGGCCGCAGACCCGGCCGCGCTGCAGTCCAAAGCCGTGTACTGGTATCTCTCGGCTCCGCGGCAGCCCAGCCGGGCAGCATCGAACCCCCAACTGGCCACAGCGGTGTGGCAGGAATCTGCCCGCCTGTGTCATCTGGAAAAATAGGAGATACGCATGGAAACAACCGAAACTGTGGAAGAAAAGATCATCACTGCCGCCATCGAGTGCCTGGAAAAATATGGGGTACAGGGAGCCACCAATCGCAAGATTGCCGAGATGGCTGGCATCAACAGCGCGGCTATCAATTATTACTTCCGCAGCAAAGAGGTCCTGATCCAGCAGGCAATGGAACGCACGCTGGCCAACGCCTTCGACTGGAAAGACATTGATCTATTGCCTGGGGATACCCCGCAGGAACATTGTATTGCCATTTTTTTGCACTTGATCGAGGGTAGCCTGAATTATCCAGGGATCACCCATGCACACTTCTTTGGCTTGCTGGCCAGTCAAGATTACAATGCGCTGGTAGTCAAACGGCTGAATGATTTCGTGGCCGACCTCATGCGTGACCTGCGACAGCGCGGGCTGCAAATGCAAGAAGAGGAACTGCAGCAGGCCTGCATTCAAATTACATCGGCTGCTTTCTTTTTAATCCTTTCGCCCAAGCTATTCCTTTCAGGCTTCGATCTGGATTTGAACGCTCCCGAGCAGCGTGAAAAGTTCATCCGCAGTCTGGTTCACCGCCAATTGGGGTAACTTTCTGAGCAACCTTTCGCCGCGTTCCAGCGTATATCAATAGGTCGCAATTTTTCGAAAGCAACCCAAATATTGCCATTTCTTTTGTATAATATCCTTACGCTGTGTCGGTTTTACTGGAATGGAATATGGGGGATTTGCGATCATTGAATTCACGTGAAGAAAGGATCTTAATGGCTACTCAAAGAGAAATTTGTGCTGCCAACAGCGCTTCTTGTGAAGAACTCACTCACTTTGTCAACTCTCTGAATGAGAAACAATTGGGCACTGCCATGCCGGCCGGGTGGACAGTGTCGGGGGTTCTGTGTCATCTGGTGTACTGGGACTTCCGCGCCATCACGCTGCTCAAACAATGGCAATCCACCGGGATCACCCCCACCCCCAACGATTTCGACCTGGTCAACGAAGCCATGCGTCCCCTTTTACTGGCCATCGAGCCTCAAAAGGCCGTTACCCTGGTCATTGATTATGCTCAACAGATCGATTCCCTGATCGAATCACTCCCGGAAAGCTTTTTCAACAGCGTTCAGGAGACGGGGAAGACGGTCATTCTCAATCGCGGCATCCATCGCCATACCCATATGAGCGAAATTAAGGCCATTTTAGGCTTTAAAGCGACGGAAATAGCCCCTGATTCACATCTGGAACCTTGATTTATCTGTTATACTGCGCCCATGGACAATTCTTCTCCTACCCCAACTGTAAACGAAGAGGCGAAAAAGAAAGGCCGTTCTCAATCCGTTTATGTCTTGATCCTCTCGGTCTTGATCATGATCCTGGCGGCTGTGTTCTTTACGCAGGACATGAACAGGATTAAAAGCTTTATCAGCGAGGCGGGCATCTGGGGGGTCATCATCAGCATTTTCCTGTACGCACTGCTGGGGGTCACGCTGATTCCATCCGAACCGCTGACCCTCTTCATCGGTGCCTTGTTTGGCCCCTGGTTGGCCACTCTCATCGCAGGAACAGGGAATACCCTCTCAGCTATGGTTGAATACTATCTGGGAACTCACATTGGTTCTGCTACCAATTTTCAAGAAAAGAAAGATAAGCTCCCCTTTGGGCTGGGAAAAATGAAAGTCGAATCCCCGGTCTTCTTGATCGGGGCGCGGATGATCCCAGGATACGGGCCCAAGATCGTCAGCATGATGGCCGGCATGTACCGCGTACCCATCCTGCGCTATCTCTGGACCACGGCAATCCCCATTTTCTGCGGAGCAGCCGTCTTTGCTTTTGGCGGTTTCGGGCTCGGCGTACTCACCAAGATCAAGTAACCTCTTGCCTCAGAGAAAAGCCCACTCTTTATCTGTTACAAGAAAAGAGCG
>JAAZOQ010000387.1 GCA_012797695.1 Anaerolineaceae bacterium
CAAGGTGAGCAAACGTTGTTCCAGTTGTTTTTTGGTCAGCGGGGAACTATCCATGGAATAACCTATCGACTCTTGAATTGTACTCGATAGACAGCCAAACCGTCAATTAAAGGATTTCTGAATAAAGTTTATACAATTTGTACATTTTATTCCTAAAATGAGCTCAACCCGATATAATGGAATTGAGGTAAATTATGGAAAACTCTTTTCTGGCACGTAAAGAAGAAGAAAACAAAATGCGTGAATTGCACCGGCTTCCTCCCGGACAAACACTGACCAACAAATTCCCAGTGCTGCACTATGGCGCGGTTCCCGCCTTCGACCCTGCTAGCTGGAATTTTCAGTTCTACGGCGAGGTTGAGAAAGCACTGACCTTTTCGTGGGCGGAATTCAGCCAGCTTCCGCGCCGTACACTCAAGATGGATATCCATTGCGTAACCCGCTGGAGCAAATTCGATACCGAGTGGGAAGGCATTTCAGTGAGCGATCTGATCACATCCGGGTTGCTGCGTTTGAAACCTGGTGCCAATTTCGTCATCCAACACGCGGAATACGATTTTTCAGCGAACCTGCCCCTGCAAACGGTACTGGCAGACAACTTTCTGTTAGCCACTCACTTCAATGGTGCACCCATCACTCCCGATCACGGTTTCCCGGTACGCGGTATCGTTGGGGCCATTCCCGGGCGAGAAGAGCTGGCAGTTCCCTATTTCTGGAAAGGGGCCAAGTGGCTGCGCAGTCTCGAATTCACTGTCAGCGATCATCCCGGGTTCTGGGAAAGCGCCGGCTATCACAACGAAGCCGACGTGTGGAAAGAAGAACGATTCGGTTAACCTGGTTCTCCAAGCGGAAGGATGCCTTCCGCTTTTTTATTTCAGGCAGTTAAGTTAAAATGGGGGTATGGGGACATGGATTTCACACTTACGCATTGCGGAAGCCTGCGCCGAGCGCATTCCGGAACTGGACCAGACCGCTTTTGTCTTTGGCAGCCTGGCCCCTGATTCCGGTTTGCCTAACGCCGATTGGTCCGTTTTCGATCCACCGCGCGAGGTAACCCACTTCACCACCGCCGGCGGGGAGGATCATAATTGCCGTGATCTGGATTTCTATCGAGAATACGTACAGCCCCATCCCCCAGAACAAGATCTGACCGCATACAGCTTCTCGCTGGGCTATTTTGTACACCTGCTCAGCGATCACCTGTGGATGGACATCATCGGCCTGCCCTCGCGCCAGCAATTTGCCAGGCTCTTCACTGAGCAGGGAGAAAACGAAGCCTGGACCCGGCTCAAGGGAGATTGGTACCGATTGGATCACCTCTTTCTGCGCGATCATCCTGACAATCCGTTCTGGAAAATTTTTCTGGACGCTGAAATTCCCGCCTGCCCCCTGCCTTTTTTGCCGCAGGCTGCTTTCGCACAGCAGATGCATTTCATTCGCACCTTCTACCAGAACCCGGAACCACGCTGGTTTACTGAAGAAAAGTTCCTCTATCTCAGCCAGGCAAATCTTGACGACTTCATTCAGCAAGCCAGCCGCTGCTGCATCAAAATATTGCGTGCTATCCGGCTCTGTCCGCCGCCTGCCGGGATCGAATCCGCCCTCTTGCTGCTGCCGGCAGCCGATCTGGCCCCGTTGAGCTTCCCGTTAGGCGAATAAGCAACGCTCTGCTTAAATTCGCTGCCAACTAGTTTTGAATTTGTTACAATGATTTTCTGGAGGGAAGCATGACACCCAACGAATGTCCTGAATGTGTGCGTTTCTACCTCGAACCCGGCCCAATGAGCACCATCCCAGCCAAAGTCAATCTCGGAGCCTTGCCCGACGATCTGCCCGCGCTGGTACGGGTAGTACAGGGATTGTTGATCCATGTATTCTGGGCCGAACGATACGGAATTAAACTAAACGGAGCCCGGCAAAGCGAAGTCAATCTGCGCTCCTTCAAAGAAAAATTCCCG
>JAAZOQ010000388.1 GCA_012797695.1 Anaerolineaceae bacterium
CATGCACATAGATGCGGATATCGGGTAAAGTGGTCGAACTCTGGAACAGGCTCTGTTCCACTGACCAGGACAGGAACAGATCAATAAAGGAAAGCAAAAGGATGGCAATCGAAAATAAAATCATAGCGGCTTTGGCTTTGCCGCCAGCCAGTTTTTCGGTATCGATGACAGTGTTCTCAGTTTTTGTTTTCATCTCTCTATCCATTCATTTTTGCGGGCGAGTTGTGGCAAAATTCACTTGCTCAAAAAAGTTTTTTGATTACACTTAATATGGTTGTTTTCATTATAAGTGCTTTTCCGTTCGATCAAGAAAAATTCTTCTCGGAGGAGAAAAAATGCAACAAATCGAGTTTTCCTGGAAGACTGACGATGGCCTCAATTTGTATGCAAAAGAGTGGAAGCCTGAAGGCCAGGCGAGAGCCGTTGTAGCACTCGTGCACGGCCTGGGCGAACACATTGGCCGCTACGATCACGTTGCTGAAGCCTTTGGCAAAACTGGAATCGCCATGGTTGGGTTCGATCAGCGCGGTCACGGCCGTTCCGATGGCATCCGCGGTTACGAAAAATCGTATGACACCATCTTTGGGGATATCACGCATGACATTCAGAATGCCCACGAACGCTATCCGGGGCTGCCCGTTTTCCTGTACGGACACAGTCTGGGCGGCAATTTGGTGCTGACCTATACCCTCAAGATGAAACCCGAGCTAAGAGGCGTGATCGCCACCAGCCCTGGGCTGGCTACCGCTGAACCGCTGCCAGCAGCCATGATGGCTATGACCAAAATTCTGTACCGCCTCGGCCCCTCCTTGAAGATCAAGAATGGTCTGGACCTGGATGGTCTCTCGCACGACCCGGAAGTCGCCAAAAAATATATTGCCGATCCACTGGTGCACCCCTACATTTCCCCGCGTCTGGCACTGGACATGCTCAACGCCGGCGATTACTGCGTGGAGCATGCGGCTGAATTTCCGCTGCCACTGCTGCTGATGCAGGGCACCGCCGACCGTCTGGTCAACCCCAAGCGCACCAAAGATTTTGCAGCCGCCGCGCCTTTGAGCAAGATTACCTACAAAGAATGGCCCGATCACTATCACGAACTGCACAATGAACCAGATAAAGACGTTGTCATCCAGACCATGATCGACTGGATGAATCTTGAATTAAAATAATCTGAGGATTGAGTCACCTCCTTGACCTCGGAAAAATCAGAGGGTAGAATTAAACGGATTCATGTACCAGGCTTCACCACGTTTCTGACACTATCGGATATGGTCTGGCTCTAGGTCACGAATGATAGAAAATTATCAAACGATAAAAACCACTCACCCATGTCTCACCGACATCTGGAGTGGTTTTTATTTATTTCACGAAATTGATTGAGGAGAGTTTTTCACAATGAATGATTTTCTCTTTCACGACGCTCTTTCTGCTGTTGATCCAGATGTTGCCGCTTTAATCTCTTACGAGACTGAAAGACAAAATCGCAAGTTGATCCTGATCCCCTCTGAATCCAGCGCGCCCGCTTCGGTACGTGAATCGCTGGGATCTACTTTCCAAAATCTTTACGCTGAAGGCTACCCTGATGAAGAAATGCGCTGGATGAGTGAATCCGAAATTCTGGATTACCCCATGCGTCTGGCAGATTACCGCCGCTACGCTGATCCCCGTTATTACAAAGGGGTCGAATTCGCCGACATTGTCGAATCCCTGGCCCGCCGCCGCTGCGCCAAAGTTTTTGCCACCGAGAAAGTCTCGGCCGACCAAATTTTCGTCAACGTCCAGGCACTCTCTGGAGCCCCTGCCAATAACGCCGTCTACAGCGCACTCATCGAACCGGGCGATACCATTCTGGGGATGAACCTGCTGCACGGCGGTCACCTCAGCCACGGTTCTTCCGTCAACCGCTCGGGTAAACTCTACAAAGTCTTTCACTACAACATCGACCCCACTACCGAAAAAATCGATTACGATCAGGTCGAAGCGCTGGCCAAAGAATGCCAGCCCAAAGTGATCATCTGCGGCTATTCGTCCTATCCGTGGGTGCCCGATTTCGCGCGCTTCCGCGCCATCGCGGACAGCGTCGGTGCCTATCTGCTGGCGGACGTCTCACACATTGCCGGCATGATCGCTGCCAAAGCGCTGCCTTCCCCGGTTGGCTATGCCCACGTCATCACCTTCACCACCCACAAAACCATGTGCGGCCCGCGCGGCGCGGTCATCCTCACCACTGACCCGGCACTGGCGAAAAAACTTGACAAAGGGGTCTTCCCAGGGGAACAGGGCGGCCCGCACGTGCACGTGATCGCAGCTCTGGCAACCACTTTCAAGCTCGCCAAGACCGAACAATTCGCACAATTACAGCAGCAAATTCTCAAGAACGCCAAAGCACTGGTCGAGCAACTACAAAAACGCGGCCTGCGCATTCCTTTTGGCGGCACCAACACCCATCTGGCTAACCTCGACTGCAAAACTATCGTTGGTCCCGACGGCACGGCCCTATCCGGGGATATTGCCGCCCGCATCCTCGACGTCGCCGGCATTGTGCTCAACCGCAATACCATCCCGGGAGACAAGACAGCGTTGTATGCTTCCGGCATCCGTTTTGGCACGCCGTGGATGACCCAACGCGGGCTGAAAGAAGCCGAGATGGTTAAAGTCGCGGATATCATTGCTGATCTTCTTTACGCCACTACCCCGTACAAGGTGGAAACCCGCAAGGGCAGCGCTGTACGCGCCAAGGTCGATTTCAAAGTGCTGCAGGATGCACGCCTGCGTGTGCGCGCGCTGGTCGATCAGGCTGGCACGGACATAAAATTCACCCGTTCGGGATACCCCTTCTTCTATTATCTGGATGACCAGCCCGAAGCCAAAGGCGAGTGGGTGACACTCAGCCTGCAAGGCAATTCGCTGGCCCATTTCGTCAATTATGCCTTCAGTTCAGCGGTTGACCAGTTGAAAGTTGGAGAAAGCCAGGCCACAACGCTGAGCACCCCGCTGGGAACGGTCGCAGGATTCCTGACCTGCGCCGCGAGTGACCGCTACCTGTTCTCGCTCAAACGCTCCGATTTTGGGCTGGCAGCCACCTTCCTGCGCGATCTCTCTGACGGTTACATCGCTTTCGATGCCGACCTGCCGCGGCGTATCCCCGGCCCGATCGTAATCGCAGAAAGCCCGGAAGCCCCTATCACCCAAGCCAGTGGTTTGGCTGTGGCGGAGGAAAAGCCCTATTTCATTGGCAAAAAAGCTGGTTCCGCAACTGCCCTGCCTGAATTTGCGTGGCAGGAAAAAGAAAGTAACGTGCTGCTGCATACCCCGCTCTACGAAACCCATAAAGCACTGGGCGCCAAGTTAGTTCCCTTTGCCGGGTGGGAAATGCCGGTCTGGTACACCTCGGTGGTCGAAGAACACAACGCCACCCGTACCGCAGCCGGGCTGTTCGACGTAGCCCACATGGGCGTCTTCCAGGCAGAAGGCCCCATGGCCGCACTCTTTTTGGACAGCGTCTGCGGCAATGACATTGGCAGTCTGGCAGTGGGAGAGTCTTGCTACACACACTTCCTCGACCCCGATGCCAACGTGATCGACGATACCCTGGTCTATCGGCGCTCCACTGAGCAATACCTGGTCGTGGTCAACGCCTCGAATGATGCCAAAGACTGGGCCTGGCTGAATTCCGTCCGGGAGGGAAAAGTGTTGATCGACCGCCAATCCCCCCACGCCCAGGCCTTTGCCCGCCAGACAAAGCTGCGCAACCTGCGCGACCCGAAGGAAGAGGCTGACAGACGGGTCGATATTGCCTTGCAGGGGCCAAAATCACGTGACATTCTGCTGGCTCTGGGCTGCGACACTGCAACCTCACGAAAGATCAAAGCCCTGAAACGTACCGAATTATGCGAAGCCAAAGCAGGCGATTTCGATCTGGTCGTTTCCCGCACCGGCTACACCGGAGAGAAAATGGCCTTTGAGCTGTTTGTCCACCCGGATAAAGCCGCCGCGCTGTGGGAAGCGCTGATGAAAGCCGGTACCCCATTGGGATTGAAGCCCTGCGGTCTGGGTGCTCGGGATTCGCTGCGCACAGAAGCCGGACTGCCCCTCTACGGACATGAGATGGGCGGAGAGAAGAACCTGGGGGTAGCTGAAGCCGGGTTTGGTTCCTACGTGAAGGTCTATAAACCCTGGTTTATCGGCCGAGCGGCCTATCTGCAGCGGGAAGCCCAGCGGGAAAGCATCGTGGTGCGCTTCCGCTTCGGCGAAAAAGCCGTGCGTATGGCCCATAATTCAGATCCGGTACTGGATGGCAAAGGCCGCGTCATCGGCTTTGTCACCAGTTGTGCCATCGATAAAGAAGGGTACCTGACCGGACAGGCGTCCATCGAAAATAAGTATGCCGCCGAAGGAACCCCAATCTTTATTTATCAAGGCGCAGCCAGCTCCAAAAATTCCGCGAAAGCCCTGGCCGAGCTCAGCGAAGGGGATCGGGTTACCCTGCCTGCTGCGGCGATCGTCTTGAGCCGGTTTCCAAAACTTTAAAATTTCAGGTGGGCAATTGCCTCCTGTATTTCAACGGGAAAAATATGAAAGGAGAAAGTAACTATGCAGACCCCGTGGGAATCTCGTTTTGCTCAACGCACTCAAAGGATGAAGAGCTCAGCCATCCGAGAATTGTTGAAGATCACTGAACAAGAGGATGTCATCTCTTTCGCTGGCGGGTTACCTGCCCCAGATGTATTCCCGGTAGAAGAATTCAAACAGGCGTGCACTGTTACGCTGGAGAATTTCGGCTCACAAGCCCTGCAATATGGCTCCACTGACGGTTACGTACCCCTGCGAGAAATGATCGCTGAATATACCAATCGAGTGGGAGTCAACGTCGATATTCAAAACGTGCTGATCACTTCAGGTTCGCAACAGGCACTTGATCTGGTCGGCAAGATCTTCATCAACCCAGGAGACCGGATCGTGGTCGAATCGCCGACCTACCTGGGTGCGCTCCAGGCCTGGTACGCTTACGGAGCAGAGTTCGTCTC
>JAAZOQ010000389.1 GCA_012797695.1 Anaerolineaceae bacterium
CGGGAATTTTTCTTTGAAGGAGCGCAGATTGACTTCGCTTTGCCGGGCTCCGTTTAGTTTAATTCCGTATCGTTCGGCCCAGAATACATGGATCAACAATCCCTGTACTACCCGTACCAGCGCGGGCAGATCGTCGGGCAAAACGCCGAGGTTAACCTCGGCCGGGATGATGCTCATTGGGCCGGGTTCGAGGTAGAAACGCACTGATTCAGGCCATTCGTTGGGTGTCATGCTTCCCTCCAGAGAATTATTGTAACAAATCCAAAATTAATTGGCGGCGAATTTAAGCAGAGCGTTGCTTAATCACCCAGTGGAAAGCTCAACGGGGCCAGATCGGCTGCCGGCAGCAGCAAGAGAGAGGATTCGATCCCGGCAGGCGGTGGACAGAGCCGGGTTGCGCGCAATATTTTGACGCAGCAGTGGCTGGCCTGCTGGATGAAATTCTCAAGATTTGCCTGGCTGAGATAGAGGAACTTTTCTTCAGTAAACCAACGTGGCTCCGGGTTTTGGTAGAAGGTGCGAATGAAATGCATCTGCTGCGCGAAAGCGGCCTGCTGCAAAAAAGGCAACGGGCAGGTGGGAATTTCAGCGTTCAGAAAAGTTTGCCAGAATGGATCGTCGGGATGATCGCGCAGAAAGAGGTGATCCAGCCGGTACCAATCTCCCTTGAGCCCGGTCCAGGCTTCGTTTTCTCCCTGCTCAGTGAAGAGCCTGGCAAATTGCTGGCGTGAGGGCAGGCCGATGATGTCCATCCACAGGTGATCACTGAGCAGGTGTACAAAATAACCCAGCGAGAAGCTGTATGCAGCCAGATCTTGTTCTGGGGGATGGGTCTGCACGTATTCTCGATAGAAATCCAGATCACGGCAATTATGATCCTCCCCGCCGGCGGTGGTGAAGTGGGTTACCTCGCGCGGTGGATCGAAAGCGGACCAATCTGCATTGGGCAAGCCAGAATCAGGGGCCAGGCTGCCAAAGACAAAAGCGGTTTGGTCCAGTTCCGGAATGCGCTCGGCGCAGGCTTCCGCAATGCGTAAGTGTGAAATCCATGTCCCCATACCCTCATTTTAACCTAACTGCCTGAAATAAAAAAGCGGAAGGCATCCTTCCGCCTGGAGAGTCGGGTTAACCGAATCGTTCTTCTTTCCACACGTCGGCTTCGTTGTGATAGCCGGCGCTTTCCCAGAACCCGGGATGATCGCTGACGGTGAATTCGAGACGGCGCAGCCACTTGGCCCCTTTCCAGAAATAGGGCACTGCCAGTTCTTCCCGCCCGGGAATGGCCCCAACGATGCCGCGTACCGGGAAACCATGATCGGGAGTGATGGGTACGCCGTTGAAGTGAGTGGCTAACAGAAAGTTATCTGCCAGTACCGTTTGCAGGGGCAGATTGGCTGAAAAATCATATTCCGCGTGTTGAATGACGAAGTTGGCGCCGGGTTTCAGACGCAGCAGTCCGGATGTGATCAGATCGCGCACCGAAATGCCTTCCCACTCGGTATCGAATTTGCTCCAGCGGGTCACGCAGTGAATATCCATTTTGAGTTTACGGCGCGGAAGCTGGCTGAATTCTGCCCACGAAAGGGTCAGTGCTTTTTCAACCTCGCCGTAGAACTGAAAATTCCAGCTGGCAGGGTCGAAGGCAGGAACCGCACCATAGTGCAGCACCGGGAATTTGTTGGTCAATGATTGCCCGGGAGGGAGCCGGTGCAATTCGCGCATTTTGTTTTCTTCTTCTTTACGTGCCAGAAAAGAGTTTTCCATAATTTACCTCAATTCCATTATATCGGGTTGGGCTTATTTTAGAAATAAAATGTACTAATTGTATAAACTTGATTCAGAAATCCTTTAATTGACGGTTTGGCTGTCTATCGAGTACAATTCAAGAGTCGATAGGTTACTCCATGGATAGTTCCCCACTGACCAAAAAACAACTGGAACAACGTTTGCTCACCCTGCATCAGGTGAGTTTACAACTGGTACAGGATATTTCCATTGATTCATTGCTGGAAAAGATCGCTGCCTTGGCCTGCCAGGAAGCGGATGCCCGCTATGGGGCCGTCAGCATCGTCAATGAGCAAAAAGAGATCGAACGCTTTATCTCGGTGGGAATGACCCGTGCAGAAATTGATGAGGTTTCCCACTCCCCAGTGGGCAAGGGATTGCTGGGGGCGGTGATTCAATCTCGGGAACCAGTGCGAGTTGCTAATGTGGCCGAGGATCCGCGCGCAGTGGGGTTCCCGGTAGGGCATCCGCTCATGACCTCTTTTCTAGGGGTCCCAATCCGCCAGGGAGAGCAGGTTCTAGGGCAGATCTTTCTTACCAACAAGATCAGCGGTGCCGAATTCACCGACGATGATCGGTTGGTGATCGAAATGCTGGCCGGGTATGCCTCGGCGGCGATCACCAATGCACGTTTGTACAAAGACCTGATTCAGCGCGACCGCATTTTGACTCGCCGC
>JAAZOQ010000390.1 GCA_012797695.1 Anaerolineaceae bacterium
ATATCCGGCAGCTTGGCCCGATCAACGTTGGCCTCTTTCAGTGTACGCGGCAATTTGCACAACTCATAGAGTTCATCGCGCATCTCGCGGATGAGTTGAATAACCTTCAAGGGCCGCTGATCCGCCGGCGTCTGAGCATAGAGTTCCGGGCCTCCCAGCGGCAACAGCAACTCACCGATCCTTTCACCAGCCTTGGGCAGGTTGTATTCCAGACCTACGGGCAAGTAAATGTTCATCGCCACACCATGTGCCACATGCGCCACGCCGCCTGTGGCGTGACCCAGATTGTGCACTACCCCTACCATCGCGTTCGAAAAAGCGATGCCCGCCATCGTCGAAGCATTGGCCAGCGCCAGGCGTCCTTCCCGATCAGAAGGATTCTTGACCACGTTGATGAGATTGGCACGGATGATGCGAATGGCCTGCCAGGCATAAGCGTCGCTCATCGGATTCTTTTGCAGAGAAATGTAAGCCTCGATGGCGTGGGTCAATGCATCCATACCGGTAGCGGCAGTGATATGCGGCGGCAGGGTCAGCGTCATGCGCGGATCAAGAATCGCCGCACGCGGATAGAGCGTGTTCGACGTAAATGACATCTTGATACCACGGTCAGGGTCAGAGATCACGGCCACGCAGGTAACCTCCGAACCGGTGCCCGAAGTAGTAGGAATGACGATGAACGGCTTCATAGGCTTCTTGAGCATTTCAGCGCCAGCAAACTTGAGAAGATCATCAGTCTCTTCGGTAACGACGATGTTAACCCCTTTGCTGGTATCAATGACCGAACCACCCCCAACGGCCACAATCGAATCACAGCCCCGTGCACGGAATAATTGAGCCACTTCATTAACCACTTTACTGGAAGAATCCGGCGGCACCAGATCAAAAAGTGCCGCTATCTCGATACCAGAATCCGCGAAGGTATCCACCACCTGCTGAACCAGACCCGCCTTGAGTACTCCCTGATCGGTGATGATGAGCGGGTGTTTGGCCCCCATTTGGTCGAGTTCAAAAGGCAAATTATTCAAGGCTTTATGGCCAGAGCAAATCTTGACCGGGCTAAAAAATTCATAGTAAGAAGGAAACATGAGACATTCTCCTTGAAAGGTTAGATTCCAAAAGCGATTCCCAATACATAGATCCATAAGCGCAGACCGTGGCGACGCCAGAAAGGAATAGCAGGCAGGCGGCGCAGGATTCCACGGGCAATAAAGCCCGGGAAGAGATAGCGCTCAATCACGTTCAGGCAACGGATGATCGAGAGGGCCAGCACCAGATCCCCGCGAACCGCCATGCGGTGCTCGGAATAAGCCTGAGCAGTACCCACCTGAGCTGTCAACATCAGAAAAGCACACTCGATATTTTTGAAAGCCACCGTAATCGTAGCCTGTTCCTCAGGTACCCGGGTACCAAGGTAATGAATACGCCCTGTAGAAGTTTTCTGAAATGCCATGCGCGGAGAATCGGGCAGGACTTTAAAGAGAACTACCGTGTTCTCGGGCCAGGTAGCCACTTCTTGCTGAATGGTGCGATCATGCTTTGAAGCAGACTGCAAACCACGCCCCAAGACGAAAAAAACGATTTTCACAATCGCTTTTTTGAAGGTGCTTCGACGCGGGACCAGCTTCACCGATAAGGCAGCGGAATCTATATGGGCAACACTCATCTCTTTCTCCTGATCTGAGGTAACTTTCACTTTATTTATAGCATAATAAAATAGAAATATGCAATTCGCAATATTTATTTCCTAAAAAAATGACCGCCAGCAGGCGGTCATTTCTCTTCCATCAATTAGCGAAACAATTGATTCACCAGTGGATTGATCTGATCCCATAGAGGCAGCAGCACCTGCCCCCCTTCAGGGGTAACCCAGTTCTGGACCATGGTGCGGTCAAGCGAGTGCATATCGAACCCCTTGAGCGCGGAAAATGCCAAACTGTACCCCAATCGCGGCCACAGAAACACCGGCACATTGGTACGCACCGAACTGGAAACGGCGGCAATGACTTTGGGAATCCGCCACCAGTTGATCGGGTTAAGCATCTTGCCGGCAGCAGCCTTGAGGAAAATCTGTCCGCGCAACTGACGGTAGAAATCATCACTGCCAGTACGATCACGCACAAAACGCAGCGCCTGAGTCGAATCCAACGTGTGCTCCCCGGCAGTCATACCCGACATATCAAAGGGGAGGTTGACCGTTACCCCGCCCATTGCATCCACAATATTCTTGAAGCCATCCGTCTTGATGCTAACCGTAAAAGGCACCGAGACGTGGAAATTAACTTCCACAGCCTGAGCCGCGGCCGCCGGCCCTGAGCCCTCTTTTTCGACTTCCGCGAAGAAATGGGCCGTATTGATACGGTTCTGATAATGCCCGGGAACATCCACGTACAGGTCACGCGGAATCGAGAGCATGTGCATGAAAGGACTGAACGGTGGAACCGTAGTGAGGATCATGGTGTCACTGCGCCCCTGGAAGGTATCGTTGTGAGTTGGATCAATGCCCAGCAGCAAAACGTTGATCCGCACCGGGGTAAAAAACACCAGGATAACCACCAACGCAATTACTACCCACATCCAGAATTTGGTGCGGTGGGTCAGTGGTTCCTGACGCGGTTTTTCTGGCCTGGTCGAGCGGACAGGGGTTGAACTCAATGGAGAAACCGGCTCCAAAGAGGTGGTGTCATAGTAATCTTCTTCTGGCTTGTGAATTTCAGCATTCATACCCAATTCCTTCATCAGACGATCTCGAAGCAAGCATTTTACCCCTTTCCGCACCAGATGTCAGGCAAAGAATAAGGCATTTTTAATGAAGAAATACCCGCATTTCTGCGGGTATTCTGTTCAGACAGCTTTTGTTTTGTTCTGGTCGGGCGGTGGCAAGGGTTTGCCATCTTTCCCTGATGGTGGAGGTAAGGGTTTCCCATCCTTCCCCAGCGGTGGCTGCGGATGCTGCTCGTTTTCAGGATTCATTTTTCTTCCCCTTTCTATAAATTTTCCTCATTATAAGAAAGTACAAAAGAAAAAGTTCGGAATCTCGATACTCCTCGACATTTCTCGACAATCCATCTATTCTTTCACCTGCAATTCCAGAATATTGCCCTCCGGGTCAGTAAGGTAACACCAGCGATAATAGTGGCCGGTATCCCCAATGGGGGTTTTCACCAGCTCCCCGACTGCACGGCCGCCATGCGCCAGTACTTCAGCGCGGGCTGCGTCAATATCCTCCACCGCAAACGCGATGTGCCCAAAGCCAGGCCGGTTGACCTTTTTCGCTGCTGCCGCGGCCAACGGTTCATAGCTGAAAATTTCCAGCGTCGGCCCATCAGAACCAACCCCCGGCAAACGCAGGTGCACTCCGCTCAAATGCACCCCTGGGATGGCCGTCCCCCGCTCAACCGGTTCGCCGCGCAGGTCACGTTCAGGGGGGACCAGTTCACAATCCAACACTTCAATGTAGAATTTTGCCAAAGTGCGCCAATCTACAGCGATTAAATTGGTATGAGTATATTTTGCCTGGATCATTCGCTTTCCTCCATATCAGGATTACCCGACCGGGTGAAGTTCTCCTCAGTTTGGATGATTTCCAGAAACACAGAAACCACCACAGGGTCAAAGAGGATTCCTTTGTTTTCTCGAATATACCGCAATGCCGCCATTGGCGTAAGTGCTTTTCGGTAAGGACGATCAGAGGTAAGCGCATCCCAGACATCGGCGACAGCAAAGATACGAGCCGCGACAGGAATCTCCTCTTCTTTCAAGCCGCGCGGATAACCGCTGCCATCCCAACGTTCATGGTGACAATGAGGGATATCCAGAGCCGGGCGTAAAAACTGAATTGGCGCCAGCATTTCGTAGGCATATTCAGGATGTCGGCGCATCTCCACCCACTCCTCGGCCGTCAGCGGGCCGGGCTTATTGAGAATTTGATCTGGGATAGCGATTTTGCCAATGTCATGCAGCAACGCGCCCCAACGGATATGTGTCACCTCCATTTCAGAAAGCGCCATCGCTTGAGCCATACGCACGGAAAGCTCCGTGACCCGCTGTGTATGATTTTCCGTTTCTTTGTCCCGAAAATCCATGGCATGCGACCAGCCCGCCAGCGTTTCTTCGTAGGCATTGAGAATGGCGCTGTTTTCGCGGATGATCAAGATCACATAAGCCTGGCCGTGAATCTGAAAAGGCGAAAAGCTGATATCCACCGGGAGCGTCTCGCCATCCTTCTTCACTGCCTTAAGCGTCATGAGCATTTCCGGCGCCCGGTGAGAGATCATTGCCCCACCCTGCTGAAAATGTGCTGAGTGCGTCTGCCGAAAAGAAGACGGCACCAGCATCTGAATCGACCGACCGATCAACTCTTCTGTGGAGTATCCCAACACCGTCGTCACAGAAGGGTTGACGCACACGATCTTGCCCTGCTCGTCGAATACAAGCGTCGCTTCACACAGGGCGTTGATCACTTGTGAAAAATTGACTTGCACATCACACAAGTTCATTGCCATATTCCCCAGCTTTCTTTATAGATTTATGGTTCCAGAGGAAATAAAATAAGCGAAATAATACTAAAAAATTACTTATATTACAACGAATACATACTTTTAACTGCTAGGATGGGCACAAAAAAAATTCCCGCAGAATGCTTGAACTCTGCAGGAATTCAGGAGATTTACAAACTCAGAAAAATCAGCCCGCGGTAACCGGAAACGCAATTTGTTCAGCGCGCTGAATGACTTCAAAGAAAACTTTGACCACGGCGGGATCAAAAAGTTTGCCAGAGTTTTCCAGAATATACTGCCGTGCCGCGGCCTTACTCATTGCTTTTCGATAGGGCCGATCGGCCGTAATCGCGTCCCAGACATCCACCACCGCAAAGATGCGCGCCGCGATGGGGATCTGCTGCCCCTGCAAACCCCGGGGGTAACCGCTGCCATCCCAGCGCTCGTGATGGCAGTAAGGAATATCCAGAGCTGGGCGAAGAAAGCGGATCGGATACAGCATTTCGTAAGCATAATCAGGGTGCTTGCGCATTTCCACCCACTCCGCATCGGTCAGCGGGCCGGGCTTATTCAAGATCTCGTCCGGGACTGCCATTTTGCCAATATCGTGAAGGAGAGCCCCCCGGCGTAAATGGGTAATCGCGGTGACCGAAAGCCCCATTTGCCTGGCAACCAATACTGAAAGTGCTGTAACTCGCTGGGTATGGTTCTCAGTTTCTTTGTCGCGGAAATCCATTGCCCGCGACCAGCCCGCCAAAGTTTCTTCATAAGCATCCACGATGGCACTATTGTCGCGAATCGTTACGATCACATAAGGCTGCCCGGAATTCTGAATCGGGTTGAGGCTAACGTCCACCGGGACCGTTTCCCCTTCACGCGTCCGTGCCTTGAGGGTCAAAGCTGTCCCCATCGGTCGATGGGTCGGAGACTGCCAGTAGGCTTCCATCTGTTGTCGGTGAGCTTCACGGTTGGCTTCAGGGATCAAAATGTCAATTGGCTTGCCAATCACTTCTACCGGGGCAAAACCCAATAGACTGGTAAGCTGTTGATTGATGCGAACGATAATTCCCTGAGAATCGACCACCAGGACCGCATCCATAAACGATTCGATCACCATGCGGAAGGTCAATTCATTTTCATTAAATAATGGCTGTGCATCCATAATGTTTCTCACCAGATATTATTATATTAATGATTAATATAATAATACCAATTTATTACAATAACAATAAAATTTCTCTAAATTATTGAGCGGTGATCAACAGGATCGCAACCAGACAAACCACCAGCCCCAATTTTTGGAGCCAGTTCAATTTTTCTTTAAGGAAAAGAGCCGTCCAGAGCACGGTGATGGCAGGATAGATCGAGGACAAGATCACGGCAAAATCCAGGCGGGAAGAAGTCTTCGCCAGCAAGAAAAACACGTTGCCAGTAGCATCAAAGACACCCGCCAGCAGCGCCACCGGCATCGTCTGCAGGCGCGGCAATGGCAAGCGTCTAACCCCCACCAGAGCCAGGGCCGCCAGTAACATACAGGTACGGGCCAGCACCAGGGGGGTAAAAACCAACCCCTCCCCAGCCTGAGCAATGAAAATGAAATAGAGTGCAAAACCAATCCCGGCTATCACGCCCAAAGCAAAACCACGCCGATCAGAAGAATCCCCATGAGCAATGGAAGTGGAGACCAGCACGATGCCCACCAGAGCAACGCCGAACCCGATCAGCTGGATCGTTTGCGGAGCGCCATGCAAAAGCAAAGTCACGCCCACTGGCAGCGCCGCGCCAATGACCGCCGAAGTAGGTGCGACCACCGCCGAGTTGCCAATGGAAAGCCCTCGATAGAGCGAAGCGATGCCAGCCGCCCCACCCAACCCGGCCAAAATTGACCAGAGCAAGCCCCACCCGTGCGGAAAAGGCTCACGGCCAATCAGGGCCGCCAGTGCCAACACCAGCGCGCCCGAAAATGCTGAAACCGCCAATACCAGATATTGATCGCGTTTGCGCGCGGCCAGACCGCCGCAAAAATCCCCCGTTCCCCAAAATAAAGCTGCCAATAATGAAAAGAAAAGTCCCATGCGCACTATGATAACCGGGAGTGCGAGAAGCAGCAACGGTCACCGGGAGGGCATCGTAAAGTCAGAGAGAAAGTTGTGAATCTCAGCTTTACTCGTGAGGAATTACCTGAAGCAGCACCGCCTTCACAACACGTCTGGAAAGGTAAGCTGCGCTGGTCGAATCGAAGTTTTCACAGGTGACCAGAGTTACCCAATCCAGAGCTTCGTGTTCGAAAACTGCCCCAACATCCTGCGGCGAAACCAGGAGGTTTTCTCTCACCGCATAGACATAAGTACCCTCTGGAGTAACGATCTGAATCTCGTCGCCATACTGCAATTCTTTGAGGCGAACAAAGATACCCGGCTGGTTATCGGCATCCCAAACGTGCCCGGTCAGAACGGTGTTGCCGGCCCAGGTAGGATAAGCAGACCCTTCCAGCCAACCCACGGCAGTACCCAGCCAGGAAACATCCCAGGTATCTCCCTGCTGGGGTACCCCCACAATGGGAGAACTTATCCCCAGAGAGGGAATCGCCAGTGTCCAGTCAGTCGAGGAGTCAAATTGTGAAGTCGTCTGATGCGGCAAAGCCTGAACGCTGCCGGGGGCGAACCCCGTTAACGGAATGCCCAGCAAGCCGCCGACATTCAGGGAACCAGCAGAAGCTGTGGCGGTCTCAGCAGGGCTGGAACCGGGGGCAGTCACGGTGAAATCATAAACATAATCGGCGGCCATTTTATTGCCCACCCCATCATGCAGGGCCGGCGGAGCATAGGGAGTATGGCCGCAGGCGAGCAAACGATACTGACCTAATGGCAGTGGTACTCCCCC